>CAZNWP010000072.1:0-6304 GCA_964576995.1 uncultured Christensenella sp.
GTATGATCGGCGATCCGTCGGGCAGAAGCGATATGCGCCAAATGATGACGAGAGAGACGATTAATCACAATATAGAATGTTTTAAAAAACAAATGTCGCGCTTTATTCGTTTCGACGGCGAGAACGCGGCTGTCGTCGCGAACAACGCCGATTGGCTTTTAGACTTAAATTACGTCGACTTTTTGCGCGATATAGGCGTGTATTTTTCCGTAAACAAAATGCTTACCGCCGAATGTTTCAAACAGAGAATGGAAAAAGGTCTTACGTTTTTCGAGTTTAACTATATGCTTATGCAAGGTTACGACTTCTTGTATCTCAATCAAAACTACGGTTGTAAGCTAGAAGTCGGCGGCGACGATCAATGGTCCAATATGCTTGCGGGCGTGGATCTCATAAGAAGAAAAGAACAAAAGAACGCGTTCTGCATTACTTGCACGCTCTTATTAAACAGCGAAGGCAAGAAAATGGGCAAAACGCAAAAGGGCGCGTTGTGGCTTGACGAGAATAAGTGTTCCGTATACGACTTTTATCAATACTTCAGAAACGTAGAGGACGTTAAAGTCGAAGAGTGTATGCGCCTCTTGACGTTTATGGAAATGGACGAAATAAAGGAACTCACCAAATACAACGACGAACGTATGAACGCGGCGAAAGAAAGACTTGCTTTCGAAGTAACCAAACTCGTTCACGGCGAAGAAAAAGCGAGAGAAGCCGAGCGTCAGGCAAAAGCGGCGTTCGGAGCGGGCAACGCCGCGGATATGCTTACCGTCGAGATAGATAAAAACACGGCGCAAGTCGCGGACTTGCTCGTGCTTGCGGGACAGGCTAAGAGCAAGGGCGAAGCGAAACGCCTTATAGAGGGCGGCGGAGTTGCAATCGACGACGAAAAAATCGTCGGAGCGTTTGCGGAAATTCCCGCGGCGGCGAAAGCAAAGGGCGAATTTGTTTTGCATAAAGGCAAAAAGGTTCACCTTAAAGTCGTTCTCAAATAAAGCATGAACGCTTATTTTACCGTAGACGGCGAACCGGAAACCACGCTTATAATAGAGCGTTCGCGGTTTATCTGTTCGATGAAGAACGTGGCGGACGAAAACGAAGCGCGCGAGTTTATAGAGAAAACGCGCAAGAAATATTCGCTCGCGAACCACCATTGCTATGCGTACGTTGCGGACGAAGAGGGGCGTTCTTTCAGGTTTTCCGACGACGGCGAACCGCAAGGCACTGCGGGTATGCCCATATTAAACGTGTTAAAGGGTAAAAATTTTTGCCGAACGGTTGCGGTGGTAACGCGATTTTTCGGCGGAGTAAAACTCGGCGCGGGCGGGCTTACGCGTGCGTACGGAAACAGCGTTACGGGGTGTATAGCCTCGGCTAAAATAAAGAATATGCAACCGGTGAGGTATTACCGCTTAACCGTAGATTACGACGGCTATGCGAAAATATTGAAGGTTGCTGAGAATAAAGGGTATATAGTCGCCGAAACGGACTTTTCGGATAAAGTGGAAATGACGCTTGCGGCGGAGTATTCGGATCGCGCCGACTCGGAATTAAAACAAGCGTTGTCCGATATTTTTAAGGGTAAGAACGTCGTTGAGAATCAATCTCAAGGCTATTACGATTTTTCGGAGAGAGTATGTCGAAAATAACCGCCGTAACCGCGCAAGAAAAGCGCAAAGACAGATGTAACGTATACGTCGACGGCGAGTTTTTCGCGGGCGTATCGCTTGAAACGGTTATGAAATTCCGACTCAAAGTCGGTGAGGAAACCGAGACGGAACGACTTAAAGAGATGCTCGAAGAGTCGGAAAAAACCGAAGCGGTAGAAAAAGCATTGTTTTATGTGTCGAACGCGGTAAAAACGAAAAGACAGGTAAAAGATTACCTTATTAAAAAGGGGTTTAGCGAAACGTCGGTTTGGCATGCCGTGGATAAATTGAAAGAATACGGCTATATCAACGACGAAGAATACGCGCGCCGCTTTATAGAAAGCACGGGCAAAACGCAGGGTAAGCGGTTGATGGCGTATAAACTCATGGCGAAAGGCGTGAGAAAAGACGACGTGGAAGCGGCGTACGAACTTGCGGGCGGAGCGGCTAAAGAGAACGCCGCCGCGCTTGCGGAGAAACGCCTTAAAAACAAAGAGATAACCAAAGAGAATATTCTCAAAACGTATAGATATCTTATTTCTCGCGGCTTTTCTTACGAAGAAGCGGCGAGCGCGGTAGAGCCTTTTAAGAGGGAAGACGATTAGTTATGGAACGTATTTTATCCGTAGAACAAATGCGCGCGGCGGACGAGTTTACGATAAATAAACTCGGGTTTACGTCGGAAACGCTCACGGAACGCGCGGGGGCGGCGGTGGCGCAGGAGATTATTAAACGCCTTAAAGGCGGCAGAGTGCTCGTATGTATGGGCAAAGGCAACAACGGCAACGACGGGCGGGTTATCGCTAAAATTCTCGCCGCCACGCACGGTTTTACCGTTGCTTCCGTTACCGTTGCGAACGGCATATTCAAGTTGTTCGATAAAAAATTCGACGTCATCGTCGACTGCATTTTCGGAACGGGACTCAACCGTCCCGCGGAAGGCAAGTATAAAACCGCGATAGAAAAGATAAACGCGAGCGGCGCGTACGTCGTGGCGTGCGATATTGCGAGCGGGCTTAACGGCGACACGGGTATGGCGACGGGCGTTGCGGTTAAAGCAAATCTCACCGTTGCGGTGCAAGAATATAAGTTAGGACATTTCATAAACGACGGACCCGATTACTCGGGCGAAGTCGTCGTTAAGGATATCGGCATAAGCGTGTGGGGCGACGATTTTGCGAAACGTTTAACCCCCGACGACGTTGCGAAGTTCTTTCCTAAACGGGACAGAAACGTTAATAAGGGTTGCTTCGGCAAGACTTGCGTTATCGGCGGAAGCAAGAAGTTTTCGGGGAGCGCGGTTTTATCTTACGACGCGTTGGCGTCGCTTAAAACGGGCAACGGGTACGCTTACGTTGCCGTTCCCGAAAGTTTGTTTAACTCGCTCGTCGGCAGAAATCCCGAATGTATTTTATCGGCTATGCCGGACGACGGCGAAAATCTTACGTTTGACGCGGAAAAATACGGGCGGTTTTTGAACGTGGATAGTATTGCGTTCGGTATGGGCGTCGGCGTAACGGAAGAAGTTTATAAAATATTGAAGTTTTTATTGACGGAATATAAAGGTAGATTGCTAATCGATGCGGACGGGATAAACGTTCTCGCCGCGTACGGAAAGGATATATTAAAAGAAGCGTCTTGCGAAGTCGTTATAACGCCGCACGTCGGAGAGTTCGCGCGACTCGTCGGCGAAAAAAAGGAAGCGGTTTTAGACGACACCGTTAAAGCGGCGAAGGAATTTGCCAAAGCGTATAACGTAGTCGTTGCGTTAAAGTCGGCGACGACGGTGATAACCGACGGCGAAGAATTGTATCTTAACACCACGGGTACGTCGGGAATGGCGAAAGCGGGTAGCGGCGACGTGTTGTCGGGGCTCGTTGCGGGGCTTCTCGCGCGGGAAAATACCGTCTTAGACTGCGTTACCGCGGGGTGCTATCTTTTCGGAAAAGCGGGAGAGATCGCGTCGTTAGAGCAGAACGACTATACCGTTACCGCGAGCGACTTGATTTCGGCTTTGCCTAAGGCGATAAACGCGCTTTAAGGTTACACGCCCGCGTAGAAAAATCCCCAACCGTCGTTAAGTGCGAAAAGGGTGATATATACGTTGACGGCGATAAGCACGGGCATTACTACCATCGTAAAAAGACTTTTAAGTCGGTATTTAAATATAAAAGTAAAGACGAATATTCCCGTCGCGCCGCCGAGCAATCCCGTTAAAAACAGTTTGGCATCGCTAACGTTAAGGCTTTCGTCGCCGTCCTCGCGCGATTTCTTTTGAAAACGGAGCATCATTATTCCGTAAAAGTTCACGGCGACGAGATACGTGGCGGCTATAATATAAACGATTGTCGGCATAGTCGGTATTAGTATGGATTGGAAAAAGCAAAAATATTACGATAAACGCTAAAAACGCTTGAAATAATTTACGGAGAAAATTTTATGAAATGTATGTATTGCGGCTGTCTCGACAGTAAAGTCATCGATTCGCGTGCGTCCGACGACGGGACGAATATTAGACGTCGGCGCGAATGCGTTAATTGCGGCAAGCGTTTCACGACGTACGAGACGGTGGAGAACACGCCCGTGTTCGTCGTTAAAAACGGCGGAGCGAGACAGGCGTTCGACCCCGAAAAAATTAAACGCGGAGTAATACGCGCGTGCGAAAAACGCCCCGTATCGTCCGCCGATATAGACAGACTCGTCGACGATATTCAAAAGAGAATAAGCAATTCGCTCGTGCAAGAGATATCAAGTCGCGAGATAGGCGAGATGGTCTGCGAAGAACTTAAAAAAATCGACGAGGTATCGTACATACGCTTCGCGTCCGTATACCGTTCGTTTACGGATACGACGTCGTTTATGCACGAACTTGAAAAAATGATAAACAAAAAATCGTAAAAGGTAAGGGGTATTTATGGATAAATGGGATAAAAGGTTTATGTCGCTTGCGGAGACGGTCGCCGAGTGGTCGAGTTGCTATCAACAAAACAGACACGTCGGCGCAGTAGTCGTCAAGGATAAACGCATTTTAACCACGGGCTATAACGGCGCGCCGTCGGGGATTGAAAGTTGCGCGGAACGCGGAGTGTGTTTGCGCCGCGAACGCAACATTCAAAGCGGTACGATGCAAGAGGTGTGTTACGCCGTTCACGCGGAACAGAACGCTATTATTCAAGCCGCCAAACTCGGCGTAAGTTTAGAAGGCGCGGTTATGTACGTAACGCATCAACCTTGCGTTATTTGCACGAGAATGATATTAAATTCGGGCATAAAGAGAGTCGTGTATAAAAACGGCTATCCCGACGAGTTCGCTTTGGAATTGTTTAAACAATCGGGAGTAGAAATAATAAAGTATTCAGATCTCGAAGCGCAAGCCGAAAAATAATAAACGGCGTAAATAATTGAAAAATTCACGGGCGGCGCGGGCGTTAAACCGCGGACGAACGTTGATTTTATAAAGATAAAAACATATTAATAAGGAGAAACTAATGGAAGATACAATTGATTTTTCCGTACTCGATAACGCGATTGCGGAATACGGCGCGAAAGAAAGTTCGCTTATAGCGATTCTTCAACGCGCTCAAGAAGCGTATCGTTATCTGCCGGCGGAAATTTTCCCGTACCTATCGGAGAAACTCGGCGTAAGCGAAGCCAAGATTTACGGCGTCGCCACGTTCTACGAGAACTTCTCGCTCGAAAAGAAGGGAAAATACGTCGTCAAGGTTTGCGACGGGACTGCGTGCCACGTTCGTCATTCCGTACCTATCTTAGAAGCGCTACGAAAAGAACTCGGGCTTTCGGATAAAAAGAAAACTACCGACGACGGTATGTTTACCGTGGAAACGGTATCGTGCCTCGGCGCGTGCTCTTCGGCACCCGCGGTTATGGTGAACGACGAGATATATCCGACTATGAATCCCGATAAAGCGATCGCGCTCGTGATTTCGTTACAGGGGGAGAAAAATGCTTAAATCGAGAGAAGAACTTAACGCGCTTCGCGAAAAATTGTCCGCCGTTTACAACGCGGAAAAACAAAGAATAATCGTATGCGCGGGAGCGGGTTGCGTGTCTAAGGGCGCGCTTAAAGTGCATAAAAAGTTAGAAGAGTGTATGCGCGAAAAAGGCGTAAACTTTTCGCTTGAACTTCAAAAAGATCCGCACGGCGACGCCGTTCGCTTAAAACAGAGCGGTTGCCACGGCTTTTGCGAAGTAGGTCCGCTCGTGAGAGTCGAACCCCAAGGCTGGCTTTACGTTAAAGTAACCGAGGACGATTGCGAAGAGATTATCGAAAAAACCGTGCTTCGCGGCGAATGCGTCGACAGACTCGCTTATACCGAGAACGGCGTTGTATATCGCGAACAGAAGGAAGTGCCTTTCTATAAATCTCAAACGCGCGTCGTACTCGACAACTGCGACAAGATAGACGCGTCGTCGATAGAAGAATACATCGCGCTCGGCGGTTATTCCGCGCTTACCAAAGTTATTTTCGAAATGACGCCCGAGGACGTCGTTAAAGAAATAGTCGATTCGGGACTTCGCGGAAGAGGCGGCGGCGGATTCCCCGCGGGCAAAAAGTGGAGTCAAGTCGCGGCGCAAAAGTGCGAAGAAAAATACGTCGTCTGCAACGGCGACGAGGGCGATCCCGGTGCGTTTATGGA
>CAZNWP010000073.1:0-6236 GCA_964576995.1 uncultured Christensenella sp.
GGCAACGATAATCGGACGGACGTATACGTCAGGTTTAAAACGGAATTTGAACTCGAAAACGTTTCCGACGTTAAAATAACCCTTTCTTGCGATACCTTTTACAACGTATATGTAAACGGTAAAATCGCAAAGGCGGGGTGGTTTTTCGACTACGAATTTTATAAAATGAAAGACGTTCTCGATATTACCGATTATTGCAATGCTGGCAACAACGTTTTGGAGATCGTCGTGTGGTACCACGGCGAGACGTGCATTAATTACCGTTCTGCAAAAGCGGGGTTGTATTTTTGCGTTACTGCGCAAGGTAAAACCGTTGCTGTTTCTTCCGAAGCCGTTTTATGTAGAGAGGAAAGCGGATACGTTCAAAATAACCGTCGATTGATTAACGGGTGCGTAGGTTTATCTTTTAAGTTCGACGCTAACGACGAAACGGTAAAACCGTACCTTAATTCCGTCGTAACGGATAAAACCGCGGTTTTCGCGGAGACGGACTCCGACGTTAAAAATTTAGTTGTCGGCGATAAAACGTCGGGAAAAATTATTAAAAAATCGGACGGCAGTTATCTCGTCGATTTCGGCAAAGAGTGCGTAGGATTTATCGGATTCAAGTTGAAAAGTTCCGAGCTCGATAACGAGATTAAAATTTATTACGGCGAACACGCCGAAAAAAATAGTGTTATAGGATATTTTAATGGCGACGACACGTTTAGAGCGGAGTACGTCGCTAAGCGCGGAGAAAACGAGTTTGAAAACCGTTTCAGGGTTTTCGGGTTAAGATATTTAGAATTCGTTTCCACTTGTGATATCGAACTTGAACGGGTTTGGGTTTTGCCCGTGTATTATCCTTTTATCGAAAAACCCTTTATTGCAAAGACGGAACTCGATCAAAAAATATACGATACTTGCCTTTACACGCTTAAATGTTGCACGAGCAAGCATTATTACGATTGTCCGAAAAGAGAGCAGGGAATGTATATTCAAGACAGCCGAAATCAAATGCTTTGTGGTTACGAAGCGTTCGATAACGAAGAACTTATCAGGTTTAATTTGTTGTTTTTAAGCAAGGGCGCAAATTCCGAAGGCTTGCTTTATCCTGCTCCCCCGTGCAATACATCGAGGATTATTCCTTTTTTTAACCTAGTTTACGTAATGCAGGTTTGCGAATACCTCGAAAGGTTTAAAGACGACGAGTTGTTAAAGGAAGTCGAACCGGTTTTAGATGCGATTATGCAAAATTTTATCGCGCGTATAAATAAGAAAAACGGGCTCATTTACAGATTCGAAGCGCCGTCTTGGAATTTTTACGAGTGGACGCAAGGCAACGACAACTGGCTTTGCGATTTAGAAGAAAACGACGACAAAAGAGAAAAAGTTTACGACGTTAATCTTAATTCGGCTTTTATTATCGCAATCGAAAAATACGCTAAAATCAAAGCGATTGCGGGTAAGTGTTTCGAGTTCGGCTTAAACGCGATAAGAAAAAGCGTTAAACGCGAATTGTTTTGCCCGTCAGTCGGGCTATTTAAAAACTCGAGCAACGACGCGAGTTTTTCGCGCTTAGGCAATTCGCTTGCCGTTCTCGCGGGTATTCTCGATAAAAAAGACAACCGCGCTATCGCCGAAAAAATGCTTAACGGCAATAACATTACCGATATATCTCTCGCTTCAGTGTCCTTTTATTACGACGCTTTGCTTTCTGTCGACGAGAGTTATAAAGACGTTATACTAAACGATATCAGAGTGAAATATAAATCCATGCTCGACAAAGGCGCGACGACTGTTTGGGAGACTATCGGAGGTTCGGACGACTTTGGCGGCTCTGGCAGTTTATGTCACGGCTGGGCGGCGTTGCCGATCTATTATTACCGTAAATTTTATTGATTGGAAAATTTTATGCTTAAATTGAATTTTAACACGATTAACCCCGTAAACATATTCTTTTACGATAACGACGGGCTTAAACGCGTAGTGAAAACCGAGAAAACCGTGCGCGGATATAAATTCACCGCAACGGTTACCAACACGACGGGCGGTATTATTAAGTTGACTGAACTTCTAACCGAAGTTAAGGGTATTCGTTTCGGCGGCGAACGGCGCGACGATTACTTTTACGCCAACGAAAATGCGCGTCTTTTTTGTACTCTGACTTTGCCCATTGATTTCGACAGGTTTAACGACGATGCCGATATAAATAAAACTTACGAAACGCGTGTCGATAAAAAATGGGCAGATCCCGAAGCGGTAGGTAGGATTTGTTCTTCGCCCTATCAACCGCTTCACGCCGTGCTTTTAAGCAATTACAATATGAAAGCGGGGTTGGTTGCGGGTAGTTTGCTCGAAGATTGCTTTTCTCATACTTTCGAAGTAGGGCACGACTCCGACGGTTCGGTTTTTTTGAAAATCTATTCGGAATTTAAGGGTGTTGCGTATAGAGAAATTAAAGCGGGCGAAACGCTTAAAGACGAGTTTTATATCGGCGAAGAGCCTTGCGCCGACGATATAAACGAAAATTTAAGCGGTTACGTCGATTTATTGTACGAAACACTTAAAGACAACGCGGGAGCGTCCGACATAAATAGGCACTCTTTGATTTGGGACAGTTGGAACGACGGTATTTATCGCGACGTTTCCGAAGATATGCTATTGACCGAGGCTAAAGCCGTGAAAAAATATTTTCCTAACGTGGAGTGGTTTCAACTCGACGACGGGTATTCCGCTTATTGTGAGAAGAACGTCGATTTAGACGCTCACGGTTTAGGCGTTCCTTACGAGGGGGAAAACGGGATAGATAAAATCAAGTTCCCGAACGGCTTAAAAGGTTATGTCGACGAGGTTAAGAAAATCGGGCTTAAACCGTCAATTTGGATCGGCGGGTTTTGTCCGAGGAAAACGAAAATTTATAAAGAACACCCCGAATGGTTTATAGATTACTCTTACCGTCTCGACAATACGGCTCCGCTCGATCCGAGCAAAGAAGACGTGAGGAATTATATTTTACGCGCTTTCGACGCGTTCTTTAATAATTACGGTTTCGAAGGCGTGAAATTTGATTTTTGGAGTTACGCGTTCGAGGACGGGCACGACTTGTCGGAAGATAAATCTCAATCGGGTTACGAGCGGCGCGCGTGGTTATCAAGCGAGTTGCGCAAACGTTTGCCTAAATACGGTTATATCGAGACGGGTTGCGATGTGAGTATGGGCGATCCGTTCAACGGAAAATATTTTAACAATTACCGCTTCGGTTTAGACGTCGGTTCGGGAAAATGGAGCAATATAAAGACGGTTGCGTTCTGGGCGGTTGCCGTTCTTTCTGCGCATACGGGCGGTCTATTTATCCCCAACAGCGATTCCGCGGGCTTGCTCCCCGGTCTTGACGATACGGACTTCGAATTCGTTATCAATTTCCAAACAATTACTCGTACTTTGGTGGAAATATCGGGCAAATTCTCCGATGTTAAAGATGATAATCCGAGGCTTAAAACGTTGCTTCGCGCTACAAAGTTCTTAAACAACGGCGAAAGAGTCTTTTTTGCTAACTACGATTATAGAAAAGCGGGCGAGGTTTTGCCCGAGATTATTTATATTAAGTCTTTCTTTGACGAGTCGAACGATAGATGCGATTGCAATATTCGCACCGTCGGTTTGTTTAATCCAGAGGAAGTTGAAAAAACTTTAACGTTTACCGTAAAAGACGTCGGACTTGACGACGGTGAATACGTTTTTAAAGACTGCAAGAGTGAAAAAACGAGCCGAGGCGTTAGTTATACCGTAAAATTAAAACCGCACGGCAGCGCGCTTATTAAAGTGTATTAAGGAGAATATGTTATGACTGTCAGAGAGGATTTTTTAAACAGAGTTATTTATCAAATTTATCCGCGTAGTTTTTACGATTCCGACGGCGACGGGATCGGCGATATTGTGGGCATAACCGAAAAACTCGGTTATTTGAAAGAATTAGGTGTCGGTGCGATTTGGATTTCGCTTTGCTATAAAAGCCCTAAAATCGACAACGGTTACGATATTGCCGATTATCGGCAAATCGACTCCGATTACGGCACTTTCGACGACTTTAAAAAACTTGTAGCCGAAGCGCACGACAAGGATATTAAAATCTTGATGGATTTAGTCGTCAATCACACGTCGAGTGAACACGAGTGGTTTAAGCGCGCCAAAAAGTCTAAAACCGATCCTTATCACGACTACTATATTTGGGCGGATAAACCTCTTACCGTTTGGACGGGCGATTTCGGCGGCAGTTCGTGGGAGTATAATGCGGATACCGACGAATATTATTATCATTCTTTCGCCGTTCAACAACCCGATTTGAATTGGACTAATCCCAAAGTCAGAAAAGAGTGTGCCGATATCGTCGACTTTTGGGTTAATATCGGCGTCGACGGTTTTAGATGCGACGTCATGGACTTTATCGGAAAAGATTTCGATGAAAATATCCGTTATGGCGCTCCAGTTATGCACGGTTATCTTAAAGAGATTTTTTCGCGCGCTTGCGTTAAAAATATATTTACCGTCGGCGAGTGTTATTCGGGCGAAATGGAAAATCTCTGCGGTAAAGACCGCGGCGAACTTACGGCGGTTTTTCAGTTCGATCATTTAGGCGTCGGCAGACAGGCTGGTTGGATAAAACAAGCCTTCGCTTACGACGATATTAAACGGTTTTTTAAGAAATGGCACGAATATAGCGAAAACAACGACCTTTTGCACGTGCTTTTTACCGATAATCACGATTCACCGCATTTTATATCGCGGAGCGGAAACGATAAAGAATTACGCTACGAATGTGCGACTATGTTTGCGACGATGTTTTACACCGTGAAGGGTATTCCCGTTATATACGAGGGGCAAGAGTACGGATCCGTTTCGCCGAAGTATGATTCTATTGATTGCTTCAACGATATCAGTACGTTGAATTATTACGCCGACGCGGAAAAAAATCGTAAAATAAGAAAAGAAGATCTTATGGCTCAGATTAATTTCGGTAGTCGCGATAATACGCGCCGTCCTTTTTGCTGGAACGGGAACGAAAAGGAAAACTTTGGCTTTACGTGCGGTAAACCGTGGCTTGCGCTTAATTCCCGCGGAAAAGAAGTGAATTTAGAGTCGGATTTAAAAAGCGAAAAATCCGTGTTTAATTATTACAAAAAATTACTTGCTTTGAGAAGAAACGAAAAATGCATAAGGCTCGGCAGGTTTAACGAATTATACGCCGATGACACCGACAACACCGGCTTTTTTGTTTTCGAACAATCGTATGAAAACGAAAAATTCGTAGTGATCTGCAATTTCGACAGGGATAGCGAGATTAATTTTCCGTACGACGAGAAAGATTTCGAATTGGTTATTTCAAATTACGGCGATCGTATAGGGTTTTCGCCGATATACAGACCGTTTGAAACGGCGGTTTATAAATTGATAATCAACCGCTAACGGACGAGCGGGAAAAATCGGAGGTTATATGGATATTTCGGATTTTAAAAAAATACATTATCCCGACGGCAAAATCCAAGAGGAACGTCGAGAATGGTTTAATTGTAGAAACAGCGTTTACGAGGTGAATAATTGGGACGTCGATATTTTGTTTATCGGCGACAGTATAACCGAACGTTTCGAGGTTTATCCGTATTTTTCGCGGTACGGAAATGTTGTAAACCGCGGAATAGGCGGTGAAACGACGAGTTCGCTTAAAGCGAGATTATATTACGACGCCTTATTGCTTAAACCTAAAGTATGCGTCGTTGCGGAAGGCGTAAACAATACGGCTACTTTGTGGAAAACCGAACACGAGGGGAAAAACGTTACCGAAAAAGACGTCGGCGAAGTGTTAAACGCGTTTAAGTCGGATATGACTTTTATCGTATCGCAACTTAAATCGAACGGTATTATTCCCGTCGTCGGCAGTGTACTGCCTATCGGGGTAAAAGACGTCAGAAATCAGGTTATCGTCAAAGAAAACGAGTTTTTAAAGAGTCTTTGCGACAAAGAAAAAGTTCGCTTCGTCGATTATTATTCCCGTTTCGTCGCAGACGACGGAATAACTATGCGCGATTTTACTTTTGGCGACGATTTACACCCGCACGTATGTGGTTATAATATTATTGCAGACCTTTTATATCCCGTTTTCGACGAGATTTTCGGTTTTTAACTTTACTAAAAATAAATTTTTACCCGGCGTCGGCGTGGGCTTGGCGGCGGGGTTTTTAGTCGTTTTTAAAAAATTT
>CAZNWP010000074.1:0-6168 GCA_964576995.1 uncultured Christensenella sp.
CAACCATCGGAACGCCGGGCATAACTTCCATACAACTCTTTATGCAAGCGATTTCACCCGGCATGTGAAGAGGTCCTAATTCAGCGTTCTTTTCGCAAATTCTGATAACTTCGTCGTCGATTACTACGGACGACTTGAAGTCCTCGGCGGAGTGAAGAACTCTGTGCCCTACCGCGCCTATTTCGGATATATCTTTAAGCGCGCCCTTTTCGGGATCGAGCATCGCCTTTAAGACGAGTTCCATCGCTTCTTTATGCGTGGGCATATCGCTCTTTATAAAGGTTTCTTTTTTATCGAAAGTCTTTTGAGTGAGAGTGCCGCCCGCGAAAGTTATTCTCTCGCAAACGCCTTTTAAGACGACGCTTTCGTCCGCCATGTCTATGAGTTGGTATTTGAGGGAAGAACTTCCCGCGTTGACTACTAATATTTTCATTTTTTTCTCCTTAAAGGTATTATATAACGTTTATTATTTTTATTTCGCTTGAAGCGCGGTAATGGCGATAACCGCTTTTACGTCGTCGGAATTGCAACCGCGAGACAAATCGTTTATCGGTTTTGCAAAACCCTGGCACACGGGACCTAACGCCATATATCCGCCGAAACGTTGAGCGATTTTATAACCGATATTGCCCGCGTTTATGTTGGGGAATATAAATACGTTGGCGTTACCGGCGACCGAAGAATCCGGCGCTTTGAGTTTGCCGACTTCGGGCGCAACCGCCGCGTCGAATTGAAATTCTCCGTCGAGTTTAAGATCGGGAGCGGCTGCTTTCGCGAGCGCCGTCGCTTGTTGCATTTTGGGAACGGACTTAAAGAACTTGTCGTCGTTGCCCGAACCTTTCGTCGAGAAAGAAAGCATAGCGACTCTCGGTTCTATAAGCGCAATGTTTTTCGCCGTTTCCGCGGTGGAAATCGCGATGTCAGCGAGTTGTTGCGCGTCGGGTTCGATGTTTATGGCGCAATCCGCGAAAACCGCAACGCCGTCGGGATTGTACTTGTTTTCTCTATCCGCTATCATAATAAAGCAACTCGATACGGTGTTAATCCCCGGAGCGGTTTTAATTACCTGAAGTCCCGGACGAAGCGTGTTAGCCGTGGAATGGCACGCGCCCGAAACTAAACCGTCTACGTCGCCCGCTTTAAGCATAAGCGCACCGTACATGGTATAATCTTTTAAGATAGCCGCTTTCGCCGCTTCGACGTCCGCGTATTCGGGAAGCCCCGTCTTTTTGTTTATTTTGCCTTCGCGCGCTTTGTAAAGCATTTCCGCATAAACGGAAGTCTTTTCGTTAGATACGGGATCGACTACGTTTACTCCCGACAAATCGACGTCGGGATTTTTAACCTTAATATCTTGCGCGTTGCCGAGAAGCGTAATTCTCGCGATGCCCTCTTTAACCGCTTGCGCCGCCGCCACGACGACTCTTCCGTCCTCGCCCTCGGGGAGCACGATGTTTTTGTTAAGTTCCGACGCTTTTTTCACTATGTTTTCAAGAACGCCCATTTTTTATTACCCTACCTTTAATATTTTTTTAAATTATACTTTGTATTTTTCACAAAATAGTGTAAAATATTTATATGCCTATATATTTTACAACATTTAGGAAAAAAAGTAAATAAATAATAAAGGTTTTTAACGGTTTTTTATGAAAATTTGCGCAACGATAGCGGAATACAATCCTTTTCACCTCGGACACCTCAAACATTTGGACTATATCAAGACGAATTTAGGCGCGGAAAAGTTAATAGTTATTATGAGCGGCAACTTTACTCAACGCGGAGAACCCGCGGTAATGAACAAGTTTAAGCGCGCTCGCCACGCCGTAACGGCTGGAGCGGATATGGTTATCGAACTTCCCGCGGTGTTCGCTTCGGCAAACGCCGAAACTTTCGCACGAGGTGCGGTAAACCTTATAGCCGACCTTAATTGCGTCGACGCGATTTGCTTCGGCGCGGAAACGGCGGACAAGCAAAAGTTTATCGACCTTGCATCTGCGATGAACGACGAAAGCAAGGAATTTAAGAAAGCCTTAAAAGACAATCTTTCGGACGGAGTATCTTTGGCGAAAGCAAAGTTTCTCGCCTTAAAATCGCTCGGAAGAGACGATCTCGACGAAAGTCTTATTTCTTCACCCAACAATATTTTAGGACTCGAATACACGAAAGCGATATTAAAACGCGGAGCGAATATAGATATTTATCCCCTGCTTCGCGACGACGCCGCACACAACGACGCAACGCTAAAAAAAGGGATTACGAGCGCAACGAGCATAAGAAACGTTTTGCGTTCGGGCGAGATAAAAAAATTAAAGAAGTGCGTGCCGCCGTTCGTCTATAAAGATTTGAACGGTTATCCTTACGCGTTCGATAAACTTTTAATGGCAAAACTCATCACATCGACCGCGGAAGAATTAGAAAAAATATCCGATTGCACGGAGGGACTCGAAAATCGCATTAAAGCCTTATCCAAAGACAATCGCACGATTGACGCGCTCGTCGAACGCGTATCTACCAAGCGTTACCCCGCCACGCGCGTACGCCGCATTTTAACCGCCAATCTTTTGGGCATAACCGACGACTTCGTTAAAGAATGTCTAAACGACAAACTGTACGCGAAAGTTCTCGCCGTCGACTCTAACTCGAAAGACTTAATATCTCTCGTTTCGGAGAACTGCCAAATTCCGCTATTGACGAGAAAAAGCGATTGCTCGGCGTTAAAGAAGACCGCCGCCGACTGCTACGCGAAAGACGCGCTCGCGAGCGACCTTTACGATTTGGCGACCGACGAGAGAACGAACGAAAATCAAATGCTTATAATTTAACGGCTTTGCAAATATAATTTAATAAAAGGATTTAGCATTATTATGGAAAAAACGGAAAAGAACGAGAAAATAGAATTCGTAAACAGAACGCGGCAACGCGTAATAAACCACTTAACGCTTAACCGCGCGGTTCGCAACGCGGTACTCTTAGATTACCTTATTTCAAAGGAAAAACTGACTAAAGAAGAAAAAGCCGACTCGAGCCCCGACGGAAAGAAAAACCAACTGCGTTCCCGCCTCGGCACGGTTCTGTCTTCTATGGTGAAAGACAAAACTCTGTCGTACGCCAACGGATTTTTTACACTTATAAAAGAAAAGCCCGTGGCTATAAAAGAAGAAGAAATAAAGCCCGAAATACTTTTACTTCTCAAAAACGGCGCGCCGCCCACTAAAAAAGAGATATTCACGAAATTAGAGCAACGTTTTCAAACGAACAGAACGAAAACGAAAACCGACGACGAAACTCTTCATAATATCGCTGGGCGGTTATTAAAACAATTGACCGACAGTAAACAAATATGCGTTAAAAACGGAAGGTATTCGCTTCCCGCCGAACCTGCGGTAAAACCGCTTTCCGAAACGGAAGTTAAAAAAGCGTTTATAGAAAAACTGCTCGAACTCGGCGGCGAACATCTCGAAATTTTTACCGCCAACCTCTTCGACAAATATTTAAAAGAACTCGGCTACGAGATTATAAAATGCGAAGTAACGGGCGGTGCTAACGACTACGGAATAGACTGCGTTATAGAAGCGACGGATCCGCTTAAATTTAAAAACAAAATATTCTTTCAGGTAAAGTGTTACGGAAAATCCCAAGTAACCGAAAAAGACGTTCGTGAATTTTGCGGTGCGGTACATATAAAAGGCGGAAGCCACGGCGTTTACGTAACGACTTCTACTTTTCATAACCGCGCTATTAAGATAATGCAAGGCTTAAACAACTTCACACGCTTCGACAAAGACGGACTTTTCTCTCTTGCCCGTCATTGCGAATACGGCGTTAAAACCGTTAAAAACGGCTATCTTTTAGACGAAACTGTTTTCGGATAAACGCTATAACTTAAACGAAAAACGTTATCTTCCGTCCGCGATTGCGGCGCAGAAAATAACGTTTTTATTTTTATACTAATTTCAAGATTACGGTTCTAACATACCGCCGCTCTCACCCGCTCCGCTTTCGGGCAAACCGCTCTCACCCGTAGAACCGGACGGAATATAGCCTTCCGGAAAAGACGGAGTCGTCGAGGATGCGGATACGCCGAGCATCTTTCTCAATCTGTCTTTGGTCTCGTCGTCAACGTCGGCTTTGTTTATGGCGTTTTCCACCTTAGTTTTCTCTTCGCCTTCGAGCGTTCCTCCAACGAGATTTGCGTCTTCACCCGCCATCGTACTAATTAAAGATTCGTTTGCGGCAATGCCGTTTACTATTTTTTCGGCGTCATCGTCCGTCAACGTATATTCCTCGCCCTCGCTTTCTTTACTGGTCATTTTACCTATAACCTCGACGGCATCGGCTGCCTCTTGAAATCCTATCTTGCTTATATCGAAATCATCGGGAATAGACACCTCAGATTCTTCGCCGCCTATAGATTTAACGACGTCGTTTATAAGGTTATTGACTATTTCTTTGCTTTCCTCCGTCATTTCGCCTTTAACGATATCATCTATATCTCTAAGAGCGTCGGCAACCTTACTCACGTTCTCTTTCGTAATACCTTCCGAAAAGTCAACGGTCGTGAGCGTGGATAATTTTCCCGCTATTTTAACCGTGGAAGTCATAGCGTTTACCGCGGAATCGAGACTCATTACTTTGCCGTTTTCGTCTTTCGTCGACGCCAACTTATTATAAAGCCCGCTACCCGTTTTAACGTAGAATTTACCGAGGAACGATTCTTCGTATTCGGCTATACCGAAACTGTCCAAACTCGCTTTTTGCTCCACCGTTACGAGCGGTGCGCCGCTAAATTCTATTTCGGTAAGAGACGTCGCCAAATCGTCTACTTGAACCATCAACCCCGTAAACGGGAAACACAAAACGAATGCGACGAGCGCACCTTGAACCAAACCGATCACCGCGCCGAGCAACGGCATTTTGTGATTGCCTTTTTTTACGAATATCTTAAATATCGGGAATATTATCGTCCAAGTTAAAAACTTTAAAAGAATAAACACGACGAGGAACAACACTACGCTAAGCAAAATTTGTATAAGCAAGAACACGAAAGTAATTAAACTTTCGGGAATGGCAGAACTTTCCCCCATAAAATTCGACGCCAAAAACTCGTCGAGAGATTGCCCTTGTATTTTGATTTTTAAAATCAAGTTCACAAAAACGTCTTTGAGAAGCCACGCGCCCGCAACGCTTGCCGCAACAAGCAGAAGTCTTAACAAAGATCTGTTAAATCCGCGCATAAGTCCGAGTAAAAACCCGAACAAAATACAACCCGCAGTTATACCTAAAACAATATAGGTCATCATAATAAAAAAACACCTCTTTATACTTTTTCACGGCTACTAGCCGATTTTTTCATTTTTAATCAAATAATCGTATAATCCGTTCACTCCGCGAACGACGTCGCAAAAAGTCGTTTCGAAATCGCGCGTCCAATAAGGATCTGACACATCGTTCGACTCGCCCGCAAAACTTAACAGTTTTCTTATTTTGCCGAGCCGATCTCCGCCGCATATACGCCTTACGTCGCGAGCGTTTTGCTCGTCCATAACGATAATATAATCGTTCGCCGAATAGTCGGCGGGCGTAAATCTTTCGGCGCGCTTGTCGCCGCAATTTATACCTAATCTGTTTAAAATCTTTTTCACGGGCGGATACACGGGATTACCGAGTTCTTCTCCGCTCGTAGCGGCGGACTTTACGTCGAACGCGTCCGCAACGCCCTTTTCTTTTATTAAATCGCGGAACAAATATTCCGCCATAGGCGAACGGCAAATATTGCCGTAACACACGAAAGTTATCTTTATCATATTATTCCCGTATTTACTCGATAGTTAAACGCGCCCCACGCCGCAAGTAAGAAGTAATAGTTAATACTGAATAAGTTAGAAAAAGTCTTTAACCAAAACTCTTCACTTTTGCTTATTACGCGAGAATTTCGTTTTCGATTTTCTCTACGTCGGAAAGTTTAACCGATACGGTCTTGCTTACGCCTTTTTCTTGCATCGTTACGCCGAACAACGCGTCCGCAAGTTCCATCGTCGGCTTTCTGTGCGTTATAACTATAAACTGCGTTTCTTCGGAGAACTTCTTTAAGTATCTCGCAAACCTGTCGACGTTGGCTTCGTCGAGCGCGGCTTCTATTTCGTCTAATACGCAGAACGGCATCGGACC
>CAZNWP010000075.1:0-6128 GCA_964576995.1 uncultured Christensenella sp.
GGTTACGCGGAATCTCTTTTTAGCCGCGCTTTTCGTTTTCATTTTAGGCATAATAATAACCCTCCGTTGTTTTTATATTAAGTTACGCTTTAACCGGCGCGAGCATCATCCAAATGCTTCTACCTTCGGTAAGCGGACGCTTCTCCATCGTTCCGACGTCTTTTACGATGTCGAAAAACTTATTCATAACGTCGACGCCGAGTTCTTGATGCGCCATTTGTCTGCCGCGCATTCTAATGGACACTTTAACCTTATTGCCCGCCGTCAAGAACTTTTGCGCTTGTCTGGCTTTTACGTTAAGGTCGCCGACGTCTATCGTCATAGAAAGCCATATTTCTTTTATTTCTACGACTTTTTGATTTTTCTTTGCTTCTTTCGCCTTTTTCGCGAGTTCGAAGAGATACTTCCCGTAATTCATAATCTTGCATACGGGGGGATTGGCGTTCGGCGAGATTTTAACGAGATCGACTCCCGCGTCGTCCGCAAGACGTTGCGCTTCGCGCGCAGACATTATTCCTAATTGCTCGCCCGTTTCGTCTATGAGGCGAACTTCCCTGTCGCGGATTTCTCCGTTAATCTGATGTTCCTTTTTAATGGTTTTGTACCTCTTATAAAATTTCCCGAATAAAAAGCGGGATTCCCTTTCCGAAAAAGAACCCCGTGCAAATCCGCGCAATTCGCGCCGTAACGCGAACTAATAACGATTTTATCGAGCCGATCGGAATATTTTTCGTCGGCGAGAAGGGTTACTTCTTCTTTTAAGCCCATATATGATACAACAATTAAAAATATTTGTCAACGATTTTAACGCCCCTAATAAAACTTTTTGCATTTTCCCCTTCCCTTTTTCTAATAACGGTAAAGCCTCTCGTGAGAAAAAACTTATTTCAAAAATAAAAAAAAGAAAAATTTTAACAAAAAAACCGAGATAAACCCTTAATACGTTTGCATTATAACGAAAACAATGTTAAAATATTTCATAAAGGTGATTCGTATGAAAGACAGACTTTTCCACTTAAAAGAATTTATAGATAAAAACGGCAAAGTTACCGTACACGAATTAGAGTGCGCGTTTCAAGGCGTATCGTCGATGACTATAAGAAGGGACTTGATAAGGCTCGAAGAACAAAACGCGATATTACGCGTTCCGGGCGGAGCGGTTTCTATGGACTCGGTTGTCCGCGCGAAAGAAGCGGACGTTTCTAAGCGCATAAACTACAACGCTTCCGAAAAACTCGAAATAGCGGATAAAGCGGTCGCGCTCGTCGAACCGAAAAGTTGCGTGTTTATCGACGGCGGCTCTACGACGACGTATTTCGCGCGCGCCCTTCCCGACGATAATTTCTATATCTTAACGAACGCCGTTATCATTGCGGAGACGATTTTAAGAAAGGATAAACCGACCGTCGCGCTCTTAGGCGGGGATTTAAAAAAGAACAACTTCATCACCGTCGGCAAGACTTGCCACGACTTTATAGACAGCGTAAACATTCAAACGGCGGTAATGACGGCTACGGGATATATTCGCGACACGGGCGACTTCACTTGCGGAAGCCAATCGGAAGCGGAAGTAAAACGCCGCGTAATCGAAAAAGCCGACTACGTAATAATGCTTTTAGACAGTTCTAAGGTAAACAAAAAAACTCCGTACACTTTCGCAAGATTGACGGACGTAAATTGTATGGTGGTAGACAAAAACTTCTCGCGCGATTTAAAGGCGACGATAGAAGCCCAAGGCGTGAAAGTAGTATAACGCTTGCCGACAACGGCGAGTTTCAAGGAAAGAATTATGTTTAAAAATTTAAGAAAGGATATAAACGCGGCGAAAGCCAACGACCCCGCGGCGCGTAATAAGTTCGAGATATTCCTCACCTATTCCGGCGTTAAGGCGTTGTCTTGGTACAGATGGGCGCATTTCCTTTACAGAATAAAACTTAAACTGCTCGCCAGAATGACGAGCCAATTCGCCAAATTTTTGACGGGGATAGAAATTCACCCCGCGGCGAAGATTGCGGGCGGCGTGTTTATCGATCACGGTATGGGCGTCGTTATCGGCGAGACGGCGGAAATAGAAGAAGGCGTCGTTATTTATCAAGGCGTCACGCTCGGCGGAACGGGCAAAGAAAAAGGCAAACGCCACCCGACGATTAAAAAGGGCGTTATGATAAGCGCGGGCGCGAAAGTTCTCGGCGGGTTCACCGTCGGCGAATACGCGAAAATCGGCGCGGGCGCGGTGGTTTTAAAAGAAGTCCCCCCCTACGCAACCGTCGTAGGAGTCCCCGGAATGGTCGTTAAAATCAACGGCGAAAAAGTAACCGACTTGCAACAAGAAAAGCGCGATCCGCTTCAAGAAGAAGTATGCCATTTAAGAGACAGAGTATGCGAACTCGAAGACGCGCTTAAAAAATACGAAGCGGAAAATAAAAAAATCACGGAGAATTCGAGCGATGAAAATTTATAACACGCTAACGGGCAGAAAAGAAGAGTTTTCGCCGATAGAAAGCGGCAAAGTTAAAATGTACGCTTGCGGCATTACCGTATCGGGCGAAGCGCATATCGGGCACGCCTATCAAGCGCTTATATACGATATTATAAGAAAATATCTCGAAAAGAAAGGTTACGCCGTTACTTACGCGCGCAACTACACCGACGTAGACGACAAAATCATAGCGAAGTCCAACGAGACGGGTATTCCCGCGGACAAATACGCGAAAGATATGATAAAAAATATCGACGCGCAAATGCGACGTTTCGAAGTCGACGATCCCACGGTTTGGATTAAGGCTACCGACTGCATCGGCGACATAATAAAATTCATTAAATCGCTTATAGAAAAAGGGCACGCGTACCCCACGGAAAAGGGCGACGTATATTTTGCCGTCGAAAGTTTCGCGGGTTACGGCAAACTCTCGCACAGAAATTTAGACGACGCGATGAACGGCGTTCGCATAGACAACGACGAGCAAAAACAAAACCCGCTCGACTTCGCGCTTTGGAAATCCGCGAAAGACGGCGAACCCTTCTGGAATTCGCCTTGGGGTAAAGGCAGACCGGGGTGGCATATAGAATGTTCGGCGATGAACAGAAAGACGTTCGGCGACAGTATCGACATTCACGGCGGCGGCAGAGATTTAATATTCCCCCACCACGAAAACGAAATCGCGCAAACGGAATCGCTTACGGGCAAGCCTTTCGCGGCGTTCTGGATTCACAACGGACTTATAAAAGTCAACGGACAGAAAATGAGCAAATCGCTCGGCAACAGTCTTTTGCTTAAAGACTTGCTCGACGAGTATTCGCCCGAAACGATTAAGTTCGCGTTGCTCTCCACCAACTACCGCGGCGACATAAACGTTACCGACGACCTCTTCCCCGAAGCGGAAAAACATTTATCGGCGTTCTATTCCGCGATAAAAGCGGCGCAAGACGCGAATATCGAAATAGCGGGCGATTATCCCGAAATAGACGAAAAATTCAATTCCGCGATGGACGACGACTTCAACACCGCTCGCGCTTTAAGCGACTTATTCGGATATTTTAAGACGATAAAAGCGAAAATCGTCGAAAAGGACGGCACGGCGGGCGCAATGATAAATCAAATAATAAAGACGTACTCTCTTTTAGGTTTATTTAAGTCCTCCGCGGACGAATTCCTTTCCGCAAAACGAGCGGAAGAAATTCCGTCGGAGATAACCGCTCTCGCAGAAAACATGCAAGCGGCACGCAAAGTCAAAGATTACGCGGCGGCGGACGCGTTCCGCGCGCAAATAAACGAAAAGGGCTATAACGTGGCAATATCTAAGGACGGTTACGTTCTCACCCGCGCGAAATAACGTTCGACAAACAAGAAAAATTCGGGACGCTCGTCCCTTTACGAGGAATATCGTTATGTATAAAATAACTTCTAAAGAATTAAGAGAAAAATGGATAAAATTTTATGAATCCAAAGGACATCTCGACATCGGCGCGGTGTCACTTATAGGCGACGGAACGACGGGCGTTATGTTCAACGTTGCGGGAATGCAACCGCTTATGCCCTATCTTTTGGGTAAACCTCACCCGTCGGGCAAAACGCGCCTTTGCAACGTTCAAGGTTGCGTGAGAACGGTAGACATAGACTCCGTGGGCGACGCGACGCACTTTACCTTTTTCGAAATGATGGGCAACTGGTCGCTCGGCGATTACTTCAAGAAAGAAAAAACCGCTTGGACTTTCGAACTTTTAACGAAAGTTTTCGGTTTCGATAAAGACAAAATCTGCTCCACGGTATTCGAAGGCAACGAAGCCGCGCCGAGAGACGACGAAACGGCGGAACTTTTAAAATCGCTCGGCGTAAAACCCGAAAATATTTTCTACCTACCGAAAAAAGACAATTGGTGGGAATTAGAAGGAACCGTCGGCACGCCGTGCGGTCCTGATAACGAATGGTTCTACCCGAGAACGGACGGCAAAGATTCTTCCGACTTCTTGACGGGCGACAGATACGTCGAAATAGGCAACGACGTATATATGCAGTACAAAAAACGCGAAGGCGGAAAGTACGAAGAACTCGATCATAAAAACGTCGACACGGGTTTCGGACTCGACAGACTTTTAGTTTTCTTAAACGGTCTCAACGACGGCTATAAAACCGACTTATTCGCCGGCGCGATAGCGTATCTCGAAAAAGCGGCGAATAAGAGTTACGACGGAGACGAAACGGCGAGAAAGGCAATGCGTATAATCGCCGATCACACGCGTACCGCCGTTATGCTTATAGGCGACGTAAACGGAATTACCCCGTCTAACACGGGCGCCGGTTATATATTGAGACGTTTGCTTCGCCGCGCGATAAGATATTGCAAAACGCTCGGCGTAGACGCGTTGGAAATGAAAAACGTCGCTAAAATCTTTATCGAAGAAGTTTACGACAAAGCATATCCTCTGCTCGTCGAAAAAGAAGAATACGTTCTCGGCGAAATAGAAAAAGAAATCAAAAAATTCGAAGCGACGCTCGCCGCCGGAATAAAGGAATTCGATAAAACCGTAACGGGCATAGAGAGAAAGAACGCGTTTATGGCGCAAAAAGACGCGGCGTACGTACCCGAAACGGTTATATCGGGAAAAGCGGCGTTCCGCCTATACGATACGTACGGCTTCCCCCTCGAACTCACGGAAGAGTTGGCGACGGAGCGCAAGTTCACGGTAGATAAAGACGGTTTTAACGAAGCTTTTAAGGCGCACCAAGAACTTTCTAAGGCGCAAGCCGCGGCTGCGAAAGGAGGACTTACCGAACGCAACGAGGTTACCACGAAGTACCACACCGCAACGCATATAATGCTTGCGGGGCTTCGCAAAATGTTCGGCGAAAAAACCGAGCAGAAAGGCTCTAATATAAACGAAGAACGCTTGCGTTTCGACTTTAACTGCGATCACAAGATGACGGACGACGAATTGAAAACGCTTGAAAAATTCGTCAACGACGCGATAGCCGCGAAAATCGACGTCGTAAGAACGGAAATCCCGTATAAGACCGCTATAAGCGAAGGCGCGTACGGCGTGTTCCACGCGGACTCCGACGATCAAATCGTTTCGGTATACACGATTGACGGAATAGACAAACAAATATGCGGCGGGCCGCACGTAAAAAACACCTCGGAACTCGGCAAATTCGTAATTAAAAAAGAAGAAAGTTCCTCCTCCGGCGTGAGAAGAATAAAAGCGGTTTTACAGTAAAAAATACAAACGAAAATACTACGAGTTCACTCTCCTTTTAAAAAGGTAAAAAAACCAAGCCCGCGCCGCCGAAAATTCGGCGGCGCGGGCTGTTATTTTGATTTTTTCTATTTATTTTAGACTTTTTGCGTCAAGGTTTTAAGCGGGCGTCCAACCCATTTTTTGCCCCGACAAAATATGTACGTGCAAGTGGAACACGGTTTGCCCCGCGTCGTCGCCTTGGTTGATTACGAGTCTATAACCGTTTTCAAGTCCTAACTCTTTCGCGAGCGTAGGTATCTTTTTAAGGCAACGTTTAACCTTTTCGGCTTGTTCGTCCGTCATTTCGGCGAGCAATTTAAAGTGGCTTTTCGGTATACACAAAAAGTGATTTTTGGCTTTGGGTTCGATATCTTTTATTATTATCATATCGT
>CAZNWP010000076.1:0-6063 GCA_964576995.1 uncultured Christensenella sp.
ACGCGAGTTCCTTAAATTCGCCGACTAACGGTATCATTATTTCGGGAACGATATTCCAATCGGGGTGGCGTTCTTTAACCGCGATAGCCGCTTTGATAACCGCTTTGGTTTGCATTTCGGCGATTTCGGGATAGGTAACCGCAAGACGGCATCCGCGATGTCCCATCATCGGGTTAAATTCGTGGAGCGCGTTGCAAATTTCTTTAATTTCTTTAACGGTTTTGCCTTGAGCGTCCGCTAAAGCCTTGATATCCGCTTCTTCCGTCGGAACGAATTCGTGAAGCGGGGGATCTAAGAATCTGATAGTAACGGGCATACCCTTTAACGCTTCCATAAGTCCTTCGAAATCCGCTTGTTGCATCGGTTCGATTTTATCGAGAGCCTTTCTTCTCTCTTCAACCGTTTCGGAGCAAATCATTTCGCGGAATTTATCTATTCTGCCGGGCCCGAAGAACATGTGTTCGGTACGGCAAAGGCCTATGCCTTGCGCACCGAGATCCGCCGCGCGTTTTGCGTCCGCGGGAGTATCGGCGTTGGTTCTTACGCCGAGTTTCTTATATTTATCGGAAAGTTGCATAATGCGTCCGAAATATCCGCTATTGGGATCGACGGGAACGGTTTTAATTTTAACGTCGTAAATTTTACCCGTAGAACCGTCGAGAGAAAGATCGTCGCCCTCGTGGAAAACTTTTCCGCCGAGTTCGAAATATTTTTCTTCTTCGTGCATTTTAATCGCTTCGCAACCGGAAACGCAGCAAGTACCCATACCTCTCGCAACGACGGCGGCGTGAGAAGTTTGTCCACCGCGAACGGTAAGTATGCCTTGCGCGAATTTCATACCTTCGATATCCTCGGGAGAAGTCTCTAAACGAACGAGAATAACCTTCTTGCCCGCTTTGCCTTCTTTAACCGCGTCTTCGGGGGTGAACACGATAGTACCCGCGGCAGCACCGGGGGAAGCGGCTATACCCTTACCGACGACGTTGTTTTTATCCGCGGCTTTAAGAGCGGCGACGTCGAACGTGGGGTGCAATAACATATCGAGAGATTTAGCGTCGATTTGCATAAGCGCTTCTTGTTCGGTAATCATACCCTCGTCGATAAGATCGCAAGCGATTCTGATTGCGGCGGCAGCGGTTCTCTTACCGTTTCTCGTTTGAAGCATATAGAGTTTGCCTTTTTCAATGGTGAACTCCATATCTTGCATATCTCTGTAATGATTTTCAAGCGTTTTGCAAACGTCTAAGAATTGATTGTAAACGTCGGGAAGAACTTCCGCCATTTTGGAAATGGGCATCGGGGTTCTAACGCCCGCAACGACGTCTTCGCCTTGAGCGTTCATAAGGAATTCGCCCATAAGACCTTTTTCGCCGGTAGCAGGGTTACGCGTAAACGCAACGCCGGTTCCGCAATCGTCGCCCATATTGCCGAACGCCATCATTTGAACGTTGACGGCGGTACCCCAACTGTACGGGATATCGTGATCCATTCTGTAAACGTTGGCTCTGGGGTTGTCCCACGAACGGAAAACCGCTTTAATCGCTTCGAAAAGTTGTTCTTTCGGATCGGACGGAAAGTCTTTGCCGAGCGCTTGTTTATATTTCGCCTTAAACTCTTCGGCAAGTTCTCTCAAATCTTCGGCGGTGAGATCGACGTCGAACTTAACGCCTTTCTTTTCCTTCATCGCGTCGATAAGGCTTTCGAATTCTTTTTTAGAAACTTCCATAACGACGTCCGAGAACATTTGAATAAATCTACGGTAGCAGTCCCACGCCCAGCGGGGATTGCCGGATTTTTTAGAAAGAACGTCGACGACTTCTTCGTTTAAGCCGAGGTTTAAGATGGTGTCCATCATACCCGGCATACTCGCTCTCGCGCCGGAACGGACGGAAACGAGCAACGGATTTTCTTTATCGCCGAATTTCTTACCCGTAATTTCTTCGAGTTTGGCGATGTTTTCCATAATTTCGTTTCTGATACCGTCGTTAATCTGTCTGCCGTCTTCGTAATATTGCGTGCACGCTTCCGTCGAAACGGTGAAGCCTTGCGGCACGGGCAGACCGATATTGGTCATTTCGGCAAGGTTTGCGCCTTTGCCGCCGAGAAGTTCGCGCATTTTAGCGTTGCCTTCTTTAAATAAGTAAACGTATTTCATTTTTATCCTCCAAAAATTTTTGTGAAAAAAATTGATTTCCTTGTTTGCGTGGTTATCCACGAATATATATTGTACAATAAATTGCGTTTTTTTACAACCGTTAAACGCCCGTTTTGCAATTTAATTTGAAATTTTTATTAATTCTTTCAAAGAATTGAGCGTTTCCTCGGGTTTTACGGCGAGATAGAACTCTATAAGTTTAAGGCATTTAACGGCGTCGGCGTCGTCAACGGCTTCCCCGCGCTCGATAGTTCTTAACGCTAAAAACGTGGAAAGATTGATTTCTCGCCCCGATCCGTCGAAACAGTCCTCGCATAAAAACCCGCCGCTCGACCAATCGAAATAAATTCTGCCGTTCGGAATTTTACCGCAATCGGCGCACCCCGTCAAGTTAAGCGCGTACCCCGATATTTTAAGCGCGTTAAGGAAAAACCCGACGAGCGCGCTCTGCGGATTGACGTTTTCGTACGCGAGACGTTTAAGCGCGTTGACGACTGACAAAAACAATTCCGCCGACACGATGTTCTCTTTGGCAAACTTCTTGACGTATTCCAAAACCGCGCCGCCGCAATAAAATCGCGTTACGTCGTTTCTTAACGGATAAAAACTGTCGGTTAAACTCGCGCCCGTTACGGTTCGTTTATCGCCGCGGACGGAAAACACGAACTCGGCAAAGCAAAAAGGCTCGGAAGCGAATTTCAACTTCGCCCCTGCCTTTTTTACGCCTTTGATTTTCGCGGAAACGGTCCCCTTTTCCAACGTGAAAATATTAAGTATTTTGTCGCATTCGCCGACGGATACGCCGGATAACACTACGCCGTTTAATTTCTCTTCCATAAAACCGTTCCGTTTTTATTTGTCTTTCAGTTTACTGTACAACGAATAGAAAGCGGGATTGCCCGTTTTTTCGAACAACTTCCACACACCGTCCGCCGCACGGTTTGAGTTTTTCTCTTTCATACCGCACCTCGGTATTAAGTATGCGGCGCGCTCGGCTTTTTATACGCCGTAATCGCGAAGATTTAATATTTAACGCTATACAAAATATCCTCGTAATCGGGAAGCGAGCAAAAACGCTTACCCGTAACGAGTTCCGCTTCGTCCGCAACTTCTCTGAGCGCGTTCATCGCGGGAATAATTTCGTCTCTGCAACACGCGGCTTTTTCTAACGCGCCGACGACGTTTTCGATTGCAGCCGTTTCTTTAACGAGAACGTCGAGACGTTCCGAATAAGCCTCCGCAAGCGCGGAAAGTTGAGTCAAGAGTTTAGTTTCAAGCCCCGACGGATACGCGCCCGCCTCCTTTTTGAGTTTAATCTCGTTTAAGAGGAACGTTTCGTACGCAATGAACGACGGCGTAATTTCTCTACGAGCCATATCGATCGCGGTAAGAGCCTCTATATGTACGCAGTTATAATAGTTTTCAAGCAAAATCTCGGTACGCGACTTTATTTCGCTCGCCGTTAAAACTTTCAAGTGTTCGAAAGTTTTAACGTTCTTTTCGTCCGAGTAATGCGGGAGAGCGTCAACCGTCGTTACGAAGTTATACAAACCTCTTTCAGCCGCCTCTTTTTTCCACTCTTCCGAATAACTGTTGCCGGAATAAATTATACGCTTATGCGCCTTAACCGTGTCTTTGATAAGCGCGGAAAGTGCGGCGTTAAAGTCGTCGGCTTTTTCGAGGACATCCGCGAAACGCGAAAGTTCTTCCGCCACGATGGTGTTTACTATAAATACCGGACAAGAAATGTTGGCGGACGAGCCTACCATTCTGAATTCAAACTTGTTGCCCGTGAACGCGAACGGCGAAGTTCTGTTTCTGTCCGTCGTGTCTTTCGGGATAGTCGGAAGGGCGTTTACGCCGATTTTAAGCGTGCCGCTCTTTTTGCCGCTATACGCTTCGCCGCTTTCTATCGCCGATAAAACACCGTCGAGTTCGTCGCCTAAATATACGGAGATAATCGCGGGCGGGGCTTCGGTTTTTCCCAGTCTTAAATCGTTGCTCGCCGTCGCCACGGATATGCGGAGAAGATCTTGATATTCGTCGACCGCCTTAATCACCGCGGTTAAGAACAATAAAAATCTCGCGTTGTTTTCGGGAGTCTCACCGGGTTCTAACAAGTTTTCGCCGAGATCCGTCGCAAGCGACCAATTAACGTGCTTGCCGCTGCCGTTCACGCCCGCAAAAGGCTTTTCGGAAAGCAAGCATACGAGCCCGTGGCGGTTCGCGACGCTCTTTAATATCTCCATCGTAAGTTGATTGTGATCGGAAGCAATATTCGCGGTGGTATAAACGGAAGCGAGTTCGTGTTGTGCGGGAGCCGCTTCGTTGTGTTCGGTTTTTGCGTAAACGCCGAGTTTCCACAATTCGTCGTCAACTTCGCGCATAAATTCCGCCACGCGCGATTTTATCGCACCGTAATAGTGATCGTCGAGTTCTTGTCCCTTCGACGGACGCGCGCCGAATAAAGTTCTTCCGCAATGAATGAGATCCTGTCTCTTTTCGTAAACGGATTTATCTATCAAAAAGTATTCTTGCTCCGCTCCGACCATAGGCGTAACGCGCTTCGCGTCGTTGCCGAACAGTTTTAGAACGCGCAACGCTTGCTTATTCAAGGCGTCCATCGACCGCAAAAGCGGAGTTTTTTTATCAAGCGCTTCACCGCCGTAAGAGCAGTACGCCGTCGGAACGTATAAGCAACCGTCTTTTACGAACGCGTAAGAAGTCGGATCCCACGCGGTATACCCGCGTGCCTCGAACGTCGCGCGAAGTCCGCCGGACGGAAAACTCGACGCGTCCGACTCGCCCTTAACAAGCGACTTATAAGAAAACTTCATAATTACGTTGCCGTCTTTGTCGGGTTCGATAAAAGCGTTGTGTTTTTCCGCGGTAATGCCCGTCATCGGTTGAAACCAATGCGTAAAATGCGTCGCGCCTTTTTCAATCGCCCAGTCTTTCATAACCGCGGCAACCTCTTTCGCGCTCTCGACGGAAAGCGGCGCAACCCCGTCCGTCGCAAGACGAACGGCGGCGTAAGCGTCCTTGCTTAACCGTTCTTTCATTACCTTATCGCCAAATACGTTTACCCCGAACGTTTCGGGAAGAGTTTTTCCGTTCATAAATCTCCTTTCAATCCGACTTATATCGCCTCGCGAACCACGTCGCGAAGAAAAAACGAACATTATTACATTAAAATAATAACATTATACGAAAAAAAAGTCAATTATAAATGCAACCCCGAAAAATTTTTATCGTGTTAACGAATAAAATCGGCAAAAACCATATATTTCTTTGCTTCTCGTCTATCGAGACTGGACGACAGTTTGATTTCAAGCGAGTGAATTTCTTCGGCTTATTCAAGGGACACGTCGATTTCCTTGCTATTGCTATTCCTAAAATACGATATATCGTAATTTACGGAATGGTATTCAAGGTCTTTTATTAGTTCCGTAACGACTTTAATTTATCATAAAAATATCAAGTTGTTTACGAGGATAAATAAAGAATAAAGGTGGTATCAAACGTTATAAAATCAAATTAAAACGTTAAATAGTTAATAAATTTATAGTCCCTAAAATATGTGAAAGAAGATATTAAAACGTTATAATACAACGTTTATATCGGATATTTTTCTTCTATATCGAAGGTTAAGCCGTGAGCTGGGGCTTCGTCCCAAAGAGTTAGTATTTCTAAACACTCTATATACGCGCACTTTGCCCCGTACGCAAATTGTTCGGCTTTATCGTCTTTATAGTCTTTTAATTCGTCGAGATTACTCGACACTACGCCTATTAGTTTCCTCAATACTTCTTCCGCTTTCATTTTCCTTTCCCTCTCGTCTTACGTTTTCAAAATAGCCGACCTTTTATTAAATCGTCTACTTCTAACAAACCCTCACTCACTCCGCA
>CAZNWP010000077.1:0-5992 GCA_964576995.1 uncultured Christensenella sp.
ACTTCACCCGTGGCGCGATCATACACGAGCAACCGCGACGCGTCGCGCGGTTCGATCGGCGTTTGAGCGATCAGTTCTTGCGGTAAATAATAATCAAAATCACTCGTTTTCATCTTCGTTTCCGTAAAATGCGAATTGCTCCGCTTTTCCCGCGGGCATTTTATATCCTATGTGTTCGTAACCTTTTTTAAGCAAAATTCTTCCGCGCGGAGTTCTCGCTATAAAACCTAACTGCAAAAGATAAGGTTCGTATACGTCCTCTATCGTTCCCGCGTCCTCGTTTATCGTCGCGGCGACGGTGTCGAGTCCGCACGGTCCGCCTCCGAATTTCTCCGCCATAGAACGCAACAATCTTAAATCGATGGCGTCAAGCCCCAACTCGTCGATTTCGAGCATTCTAAGCGCGCCTTGCGCGTCAGACAAAAGTATTTCGTCGTGATCTTTTACTATCGAATAATCGCGCACGCGCTTTAACAATCTGTTCGCTATACGCGGAGTGCCTCGACTGCGCATTGCTATTTCTTGCGCCGCTTCCTCTTGAATTTTTACTTCGAGCATCTCCGCCGCGCGCGTAACTATTTCGGTGAGTTCCTCTTTAGAATAAGTTTCTAATCTACAAATAAGCCCGAATCTGTCGCGCAACGGAGAGGACAACATTCCCGCTCGGGTAGTCGCGCCGATTAAGGTAAACTTCGGTAGAGGCAACTGCACGTTTTTAGCAGACGGTCCTTTGCCGATTATAAAATCGAGAACGTAATCTTCCATCGCGGGATAGAGTATTTCTTCTACGTTATGGTTTAAACGGTGAATTTCGTCGATAAAAAGAACGTCGCGTTCGTTTAAGTTTGTTAAAATCGACGCGAGATCGCCCGCGCGCTCTATGGCGGGACCGCTCGTTACTTTAAGTTGCGTTCCCATTTCGTTGGCTATTATGTGCGCGAGAGTGGTTTTACCGAGTCCCGCAGGTCCGTAAAGCAACACGTGATCGAGCGCGTCCCCGCGCTTTTTTGCCGCCGCCATAGATATGGCTACGTTATCTTTAACTTTTTCTTGTCCGACGTAACCGTCCATCGACTTAGGACGAAGAACGTTTTCCGTCTCCGTTTCCGTTTCGGCGCACGTGCTCGTAACAAGTCTTTCGTCGTCTTCCATATAAACCGCCTTTATTTAATATTTTTAAGCGCGAACGCAATAAGTTTCTCTAACTGAGTTATTCCTTCGGCGTGCGCCGCCGCTAACGCGCGTTCACATTCCGCGCGAGTAAACCCAAGCCCCGTCAACGCGGCGATCGCTTCTTCGTCTTGCGGGAAGGATTGCTTAATTTCGGGAGATACGATAACCCCGTCCGCGTCTACGTTTAACGCGCCCACTTTTTCGCGAAGTTCCAAGATTATGCGTTCGGCGGTTTTTTTGCCGAGTCCTTTCACCTTGGATAAACCTTTCGCGTCGCCCGTCGCAATCTTAAACGTTAAATCGTCGAGATTCATTTCGGATAATACCGCTATGCCCATTTTCGGTCCTACGCCGGACACGGACACGAGTTTTAGAAACATATTCTTTTCTTCCGCGTTGACGAAGCCGAACAACGATACGTCGTCGTCTCTCACCGCCATATAAGTATAAACTTCGCCGCCGCCGTCGGATAGTAATTTCGCGTAGACCGAAGCGGAACAAGTTATCTCGTAACCTATCCCGTTGTTTTCTATAAGCGCAACGCCGTCAGTCGCGTTTAACAATCTTCCTTTTACGTAACCTATCATAATTTTTTCCGTCCGAATTTTTAATAAAAAATTAAATTTTAAATAACCCGCCGAGTTTGTTGGTTTGAGCGTGGCACAAGGCAACTGCCAGAGCGTCCGCCGCGTCGTCGGGCTTAGGTATGCTTTTAAGCCCTAAAAGCGTTTTTACCATTTGTTGAATTTGGTTTTTATCCGCTCTGCCGTACCCCGTCAACGCCTGTTTTATTTGAAGCGGAGTGTATTCGAAAATTCTACCGCATTCCTTTATCGCGGTTAAAAGCGTAACCCCGCGCGCGTGCGCGACGGCTATACCCGTCTTTACGTTTTTGGCAAAGAACAATTCTTCTATCGCAATTTCGTCGGGTTTGAATTTTTCTATAATTTGTCTGACGCCCTTTTCTATCATAACGAGCCTGTCAGGCAAATTTTTTTCTTTCGGCGTAAGCACGACGCCGTAATCGACCATTTCGGGCTTGCGCCTTTCTTCTTTTCTTACGACTCCGTAACCGAGCGTCGCAAGCCCCGGATCGAATCCTACTATAATCATATTTTATATTGTACTTTATATTGAAAAAAAAGTCAATAAAAAGGGCGGCAACCCTTAACAATTAAGCAAAAAAGGTTTGTCCGCCGCGGCTTATTAAGCGAATTATACGCAACGCGCCGACTTTTTGTGTGCGGAAGTTTTACGCGTTAATTCTCATTCCGCAAAACAAATACGGTAAATTGCCGTTTTTTCTTTTTAGTTCTTCGACGGTGATTCCGAATTTTTCCGCGACGGATTCTTCGGTATCGTACGGCGTAACGACGTAATTCGCTTCGCCTCCGCGTATAAAAAGCACGTCGCCCGCGGACGGTTCGGATGTTAGCGCGTTGTCGATTATTACGCTATATATAGGCGCGTTATACTTAGCGGATAACTCCGCCACCCCGTCGCCCTCTTTAACGCGATAAAAAAACTTTCTCATAGCCTTATTATATTTGTGGGATTTTGCGAATAGAATACTTTATATAAAACCGAAAGGCGGAATTTTTGTGAGAAAACTTTTTAAGACGGTGGCGACGGTAACCGTATTTTCCGTTTGCGAAAAATTTTTAGGCTTCGTTTACCGCGTGTATATGTCGCGAACGATTGGCACGGAGGGCGTCGGTATGTATCAAATCGCCCTCTCGGTTTTTGCGTTTTTGCTTATCGGAAGTTGTTCCGGAACGCCCGTAACCGTTTCGCGGCTTATGACGAAATACAAATCGGAAAATCGCCGCGCGGACGTAGACAAGATTATATCCGCGGGACTTTCCGTTACGCTCGTAACGGTAGTTCCCGTTTGCGCGTTATGCTTTATTTTCGGCGATAATCTATCATTCCTTTTCGCCGACGAACGTTGTCTTAGTATCTTCTTTGCGCTTCTCCCCGGTCTCGTTTTCACTTCGCTTTATTCGGTGTTCCGCGGAGTATTTTGGGGCAACAAAGATTTTATGCCGTATAGCGTTATCGAACTTTTAGAAGAAATTTGTATGATTATAGCGGGAATACTTTTAATCAACCGTGCGACGTCTCCTTATCAAGGGGCGCTACGCGCGGGAATAGCCGTGCTTATATCGTATATTTTCTCCTTTTCTCTCGCCGCGGCTACCTTCTTTTTCAGAAAGAATAAACTCGTAAACCCACGCGGACAATTAAAACCTCTCCTCTTTGCCGCAACGCCCGTAACCGCTATGAGAACGGCGACTTCGCTTTCCGTTTCCGCGGTGTCGGTTATTTTGCCGTTACAACTAGTTAAAGCGGGATTTTCTCAATCCGAAGCGATGACGTTATACGGCGCGGCGTTAGGTCAAGCGATGCCGATTTTATCTATTCCGACGACGCTCATCGGCTCGTTCACGATAGTGCTAATACCAGAGATAGCCGAAAACTATTACGGAAAAAAAGACGCCGCATTAAAATCCGACGTCGAAAAAGCGATTAAATTCACCGCTTTGTTAACCTTGCTATTCGTTCCCGTGTTCACCGTTTGCGGAGAGGAAGCGGGCATAATCGTTTTCGGAAGTTACGAGTGCGGAAAATTTCTTTCCGCGTCGGCGTTTTTAATGACGTTTATGGGCTTGTCGTCGCTATCTACGAGCATACTTAATTCCATAGGTTTAGAAAAAAAGTCGTTGCTAATCACCGCAATCGGTGGCGCACTAATGCTACTGTCCGTGTGGATTTTACCTAAGTTTTTAGGCATTTACTCATTGCTTATTGGACTGTCTTTCGTTTACGTTTTAACGTCCGCGCTCAACCTTGCGCTCATAAAAAAGCAATGCCCCGAAACGCCGTCGTTTACTCGGTTTTTACTTAAAGCGTTCTGCGCGACGCTTCCCGCGGTGCTTCTCGGATTTATGCTTGAAAAACTGCTCCTTCCCTATCTCGGAATACACTTCACCTTCTTTGCTTGCGCGGCGATACTGTTTGCGTTTACTTCGCTCGCGTTCGTCGGTTTCGGGCTCGCGGACGTAAGCATAATTAAGACGTTCGGATTAAGAACGAAAAATAAAAAATCCCGCGGCGCGAAGCAACGGGACGGATTGACTTTCTAAATATTGAATTTATCTTTCGGTAAAATCCTCGGCAATAAAATCGGAACGATTGCGTAACACACGGCTGCGTTTATAACCGTTACGAGCAACTTCCAAGGTAGCAACGCCGTAAGACTTAAAAACGTCATAGAATACATAAGCGATAAACCCCACGTGTTGACTAAAAACGAACACACTATAAAACTTATAGCGAACGACACGGCTATTTTAACGTAAACGTTGCCGCGGAAAAAATCGAATATCACACCGGGGATTAGCCCCCACAAGCCCGATCCTATACCTATTATCGGATTATACGCGCCGAACGGAGCGACTATTCCGCAAATAAAATCGCCGAGAAACGCCGCCGCAAAACCCAATCCCCCGCCCAATAAATAGCCGCCGAGAAACGCCGTTGCCGACACGAACGATATTTGAAGCGCGTCGCTTACCTTTACCGTGAAATAGTTGGCGACGAAAGACAAAGCGGCAAAAACGGCGGTATACACGAGCCGTTGAGTGTTTGAAAGATTGTTACGGGACGGTTGTTTTTTCAGCGAGAAAAACAAAATAAGGGCAATTAAGAAAGCCGCGAGTATGACGTAATAGTACCACTTAGTGATTACGTTGCCGAAAATCGCCTTAAAATCGAACGATTTCGCTAATAATAAAAATTGCATAAAAAAAGTCTCCATATAAAAACGAGAGAGACCGATAAAATTTTGTGTGCGCGAGAAGCGACGCACTCGATAATAGCGGACGCGCAAAGACACCGCAAGATAAAATCTTTTCGTTTGCAAACAACATCCCGTTTTGCAACACTTAACGCGCCTTTGCTACTCTATGTTAATAGCATATCACACGCGCGTTCTCTTTGTCAAGCGTAACGATATTATTTAGAAAATATTTTTTCTCATTCCTCCGTTCCCGCGCTTGCGCCCGTATAACGTCGTTATTGACGGAGTTTGTCAAATTGACGAAATTTACGATAAACGATTGATTTTCATAAAAAAATATGTTAAAATATTTCCGTTATGGATTTAAAAGAAAATTTCGCCGTCAATCTTGCACGGTACAGAAAGGAAGCGAAATTGACGCAAGCCGAACTCGCGGAAAAACTGAACTATTCAGATAAAGCCGTTTCTAAATGGGAACGCGGTGAGTCCGTCCCCGATATTTACGCGCTTAAAGATATAGCGAACTTCTTCGGCACGACGGTCGACGCGCTCGTTCAAGAACCGTCGGAAGGCACGACGACTATCAAAAAGGAAATGCGCGTATCTTCGAAAAAAAGAACGCTCATTTGCCTTTGCTCCGTCGGGCTCGTGTGGCTCGTCGCAATGTGCGGATATTCTTTCATCGAGATAATTATTCCCGCTTGGAAAAAAACTTGGCTTTGCTTTATTTACGCCTTGCCCGTAACCTTTATATTGTTTACGGTATTCAGCGCGATTTGGCATAAACCATTTCTCAATAAACTTTCCATATCAGCGCTCGTTTGGACGACGATAACCGCGATTCACGTATCTATCGCCGTACTCGTTCCGTCGACGGTGGACAATCTTTGGAAGTTATATTTAATAGGTATACCCCTTCAAGGTCTCGTCGTTTTCTGGTATTTCTTGACGAGAGTAAAATAAGACGACAACTACTTGCGGCGCGGCGAATTTTCGCCGCGCCGCGTTAAATTTAAT
>CAZNWP010000078.1:0-5828 GCA_964576995.1 uncultured Christensenella sp.
TATTAATCGCATCCCCCGCGGCGGCGCGTCCATATTTCCCCGCGCCGCCGCTTTAATTTATATTTGGTTTATTTGCTTTCGCGCTTGTTTATAAACAACTTGGATATTTCCATCGCGACTATCGGGAAAAGCGATAGCGCAAGGCTTATGAGATACGCCTTAAAAGGTAAGATCGTCAATCCGAACGCAACGCGCAACGGCGTAAACGATACGACTGCAACGAGCGCGACTCCGACGAGAGCGGCAAGATTCAATTTCTTATTGGAAAACGGATTACCGCTAAACAACGAACGCTCGGATCGCATATTGTACGCTTGAACGATCTGCGACAACGCGAGCGTTATAAACGCGGCAGTCTGTCCTCCCGACACGCTTCCCGACAACACTTCGCCCGTTTTATAAGCGATAAGCGCGAGAATGCCGAACATAATACCTTGCAATATAACGCGTATACCCAGCCCGTGCGCAAATATACCTTCGTCTTTCGGTTTGGGCTTACGAGTCATTACGTCGGGTTCGACGGGTTCCATTCCCAGCGCGACGGCGGGAAGTCCGTCGGTAACGAGATTTATCCAAAGCAACTGCATCGACAAAAGCGGAGAAACTCGCCACAACAACATTGCAAAGAAAACCGCTACGATTTCGCCTATGTTCGTTCCGAGCAAGAAGCCCACCACTTTGCGAACGTTCGCGTAAATGCCGCGCCCCTCTTTAACCGCGTCGACTATCGTCGCGAAGTTATCGTCGGTAAGAGTCATATCCGCCGCGCCTTTGGCGACGTCCGTTCCCGTAATACCCATCGCGCAACCTATATCGGCGGCTTTAAGCGCGGGAGCGTCGTTTACTCCGTCTCCCGTCATAGACACGACTTTGCCTTTTCTCTGCCACGCTTTTACTATACGAATTTTATTCTCGGGCGAAACGCGGGCGTAAACGGAGATATTTTCCACTTCCGCGTCAAGTTCGGCTTCCGTCATAGCATCGAGTTGCGCGCCCGTTATCGCCTCGTCTCCGTCGAGAAGTATTCCGAGTTCTTTCGCGATTGCGGAAGCGGTAACTATGTGGTCGCCCGTTATCATAACGGGTTTAATCCCCGCAAGTCTGCACGTTTCGACTGCGGCTTTCGCTTCGGGACGGGGCGGATCTATCATTCCGACGAGCCCCATAAAGGTTAAGCCGTTTTCAAGCGTTTCGGAAACGGGGTTTTCGGAAATTTCGTCTATCGTCTTATACGCCACCGCGAGCACGCGAAGAGCCTTCGCGCTCATCTCGTCGCACTTAACGCGCGCGCTTTCGGTATCGCCCTCAACGCACCGCGTCGCCAAAACGTCGAATGCGCCTTTTACTATAACCGTCGGTTTGCCGTCGATTATATTTACCGTCGACATAAGTTTTCTGTCCGAATCGAAGGGTATTCCCGCCATTCTCGGATATTTTTTATTTAAATCGTCTTTCGGCAAGCCGTTCTTATGCGCCGCGAGAACGATCGCCGTCTCCGTCGGATCGCCTATATGAATCTCCTTGCCGTTATCGAACGCCACGGATCCGTCGCAACACAACGTTGCGTAAACCAACAGTTTTTTAACCGCTTCGGAATTGTCCGCCGTGATTCTTTCGGTAGCCGCTTCACCGCATACGAACGCTTCGGCGAGCGTCATTCTGTTTTGAGTAAGCGTTCCCGTTTTATCCGAACAAATAACCGACGCGCTTCCGAGCGTTTCAACCGCGGGCAAACGCCGTATTATAGCGTTCTTTTTAACCATTCGCTGAACGCCTATCGATAGCACTATCGTAACTATCGCGGGCAAGCCCTCCGGAATTGCCGACACGGCGAGAGATACGGCGGTCATAAATATTTCGAGCGGCGGCATACCGTCGACGAGCCCCACCACGAACACGACGGCGCAAGCCGCGAGCGCGACGATCCCTAACCACTTGCCGAGTTTAGCCAACTTGTTTTGAAGCGGAGTCTGAGTTTCCGTTTCGCCCGACAAAAGATCGGCAATCTTACCCATCTCGGTGTTCATTCCCGTCGCGGTTACGACTGCCACGGCGGTTCCGTAAGTTATCGTACAACCCGAAAACACGGCGTTAGTTCTGTCGCCCACGGGCGCGCCCTCTTTAACTTCGGCGTTAGCGTCCTTCTCGGACGGAACGGATTCGCCCGTTAAAGCGGATTCTTCGCTTTTTAAACTTACGCTTCTGACGAGTCTTGCGTCCGCGGGAACGAAATCGCCCGCTTCGAGCAAAATCACGTCTCCCGGAACGAGTTCCGATGCGTCTATTATCTGCTCTTTTCCGTCGCGTATTACTTTAGCGTGCGGCGCGGACATATTTTTAAGCGCGTCCAACGCCTTTTCAGCCTTACTCTCCTGCATTACACCCATAACCGCGTTTACGACGACGATTATAAGTATCAAGACGGGTTCGAAAAACTCTTTCGTTTCGCCCTCCACGCACGCCACGACGAAAGATATCACCGCCGCCACGAGAAGAATGATAATCATAACGTCTTTAAATTGTTCTAAAAAGCGCGTTAGATTGGACTTTTTCTTTTTCTCGCGAAGTTTGTTTTCTCCGTACTTCTCGCGCCGCTCTTTCACTTGCGCCGACGATAAGCCCTTTTCAATGCTGACGCCCTCGCGCCTTAAAAACGCTTCGGAATCGGTATCGTGTTTCACAGGTTTACTCCTTGCTTTTTATATATTAATATTGTATCACGGTTTAATAATTTTTACCACCGATAACGGCTAAGATTCGTTAAAGAATTGCTCGTCGCACCGAAATTTAAAAGTTTCGGGGGCTAAACCATACGGTTTAGCCCCCGCGCCGAGTTTTTCTGCGGCGATAAAGTTTATTCTATCTCTATGTTGCCGCTGTGAAGTTCTTTCTCTTGCTTTTTCGGAACGAGTACCGTCAAAACGCCGCCGTCGTATTTTGCTTTGACGTCGTTTTGCGTAATCGCGTCGCCGACGTAATAAGAGCGCGAGCACGAGAAGCATCTTTCACGGCGTAAAATCTTCTTGCCGTCCTCTTGCTTTTCTTCGCGCTTTGCCTCTATCGTAAGATAGCCGTCTTTAAGCGTTACGCCTATATCCTTTTTCTCAAATCCCGGTACGTCGACGGAGAGTTCGTATCCTCCGTCCGTTTCTTTTATATCCGTTCTCATCGTTCCGCGCTTTTCCGCATACGCGACGGGTTTAAAAAATTCCTCGAACGGATCTTCCCAAAAGTTAAGCCCCCAACCCCGATCGTTTCCTTGTCTGTTTTGTAAAAAGTTTTTCATAAAATCTATCTCCTTATATATTATTTATTAGCAATCTCTTATTTCAAGTGTTAGCACTCTTCTCTTTCGATTGCTAAGTTATATTATATGCAAAATAAAAATAATGTCAAGAGTTTTTCAAAAGTTTTTAAAAAAAATTTTCGGCGGAAAATACGAGGGATCGAACGACTGCGGCTCGATCCCTTTACCCCGACGCGAATCGGGGTATATTAGAGCCGCGGTTCGCATACGGTTTATTTAAACGTCGGTAATTTTACGATAATTCACCTAAAAATCCGTTTTAATGAAATTACCTTACCGCCGACAACATAAAGTATAGGCAAGTAAGGTAATTTTATACTTAAAATTCAATTAAAATTAAAAATTATTCTTCTTCGTCGTCATCGGGAAGATCTACGTTGTGGTAAACGTCTTGAACGTCGTCCAAATCTTCGAGCGCGTCGACGAGTCTCGTAAACTTCGCGAGTTCGTCGCCTTGAAGGGTAATTTTGTTTTGCGGACACATTCTGACTTCCGCTTCGAAGAAGTTAAGACCTTTATCTTCGAGATATTTTCTCACTTCGGAAAAATTCGCGGGGGAAGTATATACTTCGAACGCGTCGTCCGTACTAATAACGTCGTCCGCGCCCGCTTCCAAAGCGTATTCCATAACGGCGTCCTCGGAAAGATCGGGAGTTCTCTCTACTACGATTATACCCGTATTGGTGAAAGTGAAAGATACGCAACCGCTGTTGCCGAGCGAGCCGCCGTGCTTTCTCATAACCGTTCTCACGTAGTCGACGGTGCGGTTTTTATTATCGGTAAGCGTTTTAATTATTATCGCGCTGCCCGCCGGACCGTACCCTTCGTAAGTGAGTTCTTCGTAATTCGCACCCGAAAGTTCGCCCGAAGCCTTCGCGATACATCTTTTAATGTTATCGTTGGGCATATTGACGGACTTTGCTTTCGCTATCGCGTCCGCGAGTTTACTGTTCGTGGAGGGATCGGGGTTGTTTTTAGCGGCTACCGCTATTTCTCTGCCGACCTTGGTAAAAATTCTACCCTTGATTGCGTCCGTTTTTGCTTTTTTTACGGCGATATTCGCCGAATGGCTATGTCCTGACATAATTATTCTCCGTTATATTCGTTGCGTAACGATTTTAGCCGAACGCCAAACCGCTACGTATTTTTTATAGTTATCGCTTTTCTATTTTATTTTTTCGGGTTTAATCCGTACATAAGTATTCCCGCGGAAACGGCGGCGTTTAAACTTTCCATTCCGTTTTGCATTGGTATACACACCGTTTCGTTTGCAAGCGATTTAAGTTTTTCCGATACGCCGCGCCCTTCGTTGCCGATAACGAGACATATCTTCCCCGCGGGTTTTCTGTTAAAAACGTTTTCCCCGCCCATATCCGCTATAACGAGCGGCACGTTGATTTTATCGAGCAACGCTTCTCTGCTTCCGACGTGAAGAGCGACTTTGAATATTCCGCCCATACTCGCCCTGACCGCTTTTGCGTTATACGCGTCCGCGCAATCCGCGAGATATACGTCGTCGTACCCCGCCGCCGCGGCGGTACGTATAATCGCGCCGACGTTGGACGGATCTTTAACCTCGTCCAAGAACACGCAAAACCCTTTCGGCAAAGACGCGCCGTTTTCGGGTTTATATACGAGCGCGAGAACGCCTTGCGGAGACGTTTCGCCGCTAATCGTTTTAAATACGTCGTCCGATACGAGTTCCGCGGAAACGGGCGATTTGCCTAAGAGCGAAAGACCTTTTTCGGTGGCGACCACGGTTTTAACCGTAAATCCCGAAGCGAACGCTTCTTTCACCGATTTTACGCCTTCGACTATAAACAGCCCCGTTTCGTCTCTTGCGGATTTATCCGATAGCGAACGGACGAGTTTTATTAAAGCATTGCTTCTCGACGTTATCATTTCATTAAAAGAAAGCCTACTTTATTAAGGTAGGCTTACGTATGCTTTATTTCGTTAAGTTCGCTTTAGCCTTTTCGGTAAGCGCGGTAAATCCCGCTGCATCGTTTACGGCAATATCCGCAAGAACTTTTCTGTTAAGATTGATTCCCGCGTTTTTAAGACCGAACATAAACTTGCTGTAAGAAAGTCCGTTAAGTCTGCAAGCGGCGTTAATTCTCGCAATCCAAAGGCTTCTAAAATCGCGCTTTTTAGCCTTTCTACCGATATAGGCGTACATTTGCGCCTTCATAACGGCTTCTCTCGCCACTCTGTATCTCTTGCTTCTGCCGCCAAAATAGCCTTTGGCGAGTTTTAATATTTTTCTACGCTTTTTAACCGCGTTGACCGCTCTTTTAATACGCATATTCCTGTCCTCCGTTATTTATTGTAAATGAGAGTTTTCATCGTTTTTTCCATAGTGGAATCGACGTACGCTCCGTCGCAAAGACGGTTCTTTCTCTTTCTGTCTTTCTTAGTAAGAATGTGGTTTTTGCCGGTGCAAGATCTCTTGATTTTTCCGGACGCGGTTACGCGGAATCTCTTTTTAGCCGCGCTTTTCGTTTTCATTTTAGGCATAATA
>CAZNWP010000079.1:0-5774 GCA_964576995.1 uncultured Christensenella sp.
AGCGAAGTCTTTAACTTCGTCGGCGACGTCTTCGGCTTTGTTTTGTACGGCGGAAGTTTCGTCGTAATAATCGTCTGCGCCGTTGTGTGATGTATACGATTTATCGGACGTGCCGTCGAGATAAAAGAAGTAAGAATAATACGTGCCGTTTTCGTCGTTTGCGAGTTCCGCGGCGGACATAAGAGTATATTTTACAGCCTCTCCGACAACCGCGCCGGCGATAGGATGTCCGACGAACAAGCCCGTTGTTCCTCCCGCCAAGGCAAACAACGGTCCGCTGGCATTAAGGAATTTATACCATTCACTGCCTTTTACTTCTTTTGCGGAAAACGTAGTTACGCAACCGTCGGAAGTATATTCTTTAAACCAACTGTTAAAGTTAGTTATTTGTTCTTTAAACGTAACGACGGAGAAAAAGCCGTAAAGTTTATCGACTTCTACGTCGTTAGTATACTTAAACACGTCAGGCGCGAGATATACGATAGACCAGTCTTCGCCGAAATAGTTATTCCATTGCGAATACGGCGTCAACGCCACTTTTATTTCGCTTGTATCGCCGTTAGAATCTATTACTTTTACCGAAAGATAGGTGTACGTTAAATCTATGGTATAAATAAGAGTGTTTTCGTCGAACGTTACGTTTACTTTATCTATTTTCACCGATTTTTTGTTGAAATTCAAAACTACGACGTCTTGACCGAGAATTTTACTTACGTCGGAACCGGAAAGCGCGTGAACATCTTCGTAATCGGAAACTTTTATTTCGCCCTTAAACTCTTTCATAACGGCAAAACAACTGCTTTTATACTGTTCGAGATAATTTATTTTAACTTGCCATTTATCGGTAAGAATAAGTTTTATACCGACGGCGCCTTTACCGTTTTTCAAATAGAAAATAGAATTTAACGGGTTATCTCTATCATACGAACCGTTTTTGAAAACAATTCGATTCATAGAATAATCGAGACTTTCAACTCGGTAACCATCAGGAATAGTAAGATTATAATCTTTAAGAGAATGCTCTGACATGGAATCGGGAATACTTCTTAAAATTACGTCCGAATTAATATTATTCGTTATAACGAAAATCGGTAATTCTTCGTAATACACTTGAAAAATCGCTGTAAGAGAATCATAATTCGACACGTATCCTACTCTTATAGGTTTTAGATAATCAACATCTCCGGTAGTACTATTTTTAATGGAACCGTAAATTTTATCGGCGTAAGCACCTTTTTTAGATAATAATTCATTTGCCAATTTTCCAAATTCATTATCATATATTTTACCGGCCGAAAATTCTGCGTAAGAAACGTCTAAGTCATTACTTAATATACCGTATCTCACGGTAACGTCCATTTCTACGGGTATTGTTACACACGCCATTCCGGTTACTTCAATTCCGAATAACTCACGCTGGTAGTTTCTATGAACACAAAAAGATAAATATTCGTCTGTTTCTTCTACCGTTACCTTATTCGATATATCGTTCTTATTATAATAAAATTCAAGACTGTCATCTCTAACAGACCAGTTGGTTGTATTATTAAATAAATAAGTTATGTAGTTGTAATTAATCATTAAAGTAATATAATCGTTAGATTCGGTTACAATAGGGAAAAAGTCGAAGACAATATTGTTCGCGTAAAGACTATTAGTGTTTTCTATGCGAACGTAGAAATCACTGTAATTATAATCGGCATATACAACGTTCATTGTAACGGTTGACGGAATCTCATCTAAATAAGAATCGTATTTATAATCGAACCCAGTTGCTTGTCTGATTATTTTTGAAGTAAACGTTTCAAGTTCACTTATTTTACCATTGGACATTTTATAATCGGAATAGGAAGTGAATCTTACGTCAAAACCGGAAAGCCCGTTACCACCTACATACGTACAGTTAAGAATTTGAGTTTTTACATATTCTTCAAAAGGAACAAGATAAGACTCGATTGACACCGTACCCGTTTTAGTTTCGGCTTTATTAAAATGCCCGGCTAAGGGAACAAGATAATCATACGTTACTTTTGTGTTCCCGGAACGATACGTTCCTAAAACTTGTTCCCACGCTTTTACTCGTGTTTGCAGTACGCTACTGCTTATGACCTGATCATAAGAATAGGTAAAAGTGTTGGAACATGATGATTTTAAATATACGTCTTTTTTGTAACGGTCACAATCGTAACCATAAGGACCAGTTTTATCATAATAAACTAATGAAAAATAACTAAGATCAGATTCTCCGTCGTAAGAATCAAATCCATAACCAACTTTATAAACCAGAGAATTGCCATTCAAATGTTGTCTACTCAAACGTGCAAAATTAAAACCGCCGGCAACGTCGTTAGATTTTAAAAACTTAAAAACCTCGAGCATAGTTTGATTACCGGTAAGAGTAAGATTATCAAAAATAGAATTTCCGGCATCGTCATAATAGCGAAAATATTTTTGAGAACCTGCATTGACGAAATCTCCATATGTATAATAATTGAAAAGAGGACCTGAATCGCTATTATCATATAAATGATAAGTGAAAACATTGTAAACGTATTCTATTTGAGACGGCTCTCCGTACGCTATTAAAAAATACCAATTAGAGTTTTCATCTTTGATACCGGCAGCAAGATCGGAAGAAATGTCATAATCGATTTCTACTACAACATAAGGACTTGTTGTCGCCGAATAATCAATTGAAGACGTTGAAACACTGATACTATAATATGGGTTATCTGACGAAGCGGAAACCTTTTTCTGTGTGAAATTATTACCGAACAAAGCGGTAAACAAACAACATAATAAAGCAGAAAACAAAGTTATAAATAAAATATTTCTTTTACTTTTATCCATAAAAACCTCGATTATTTTTTCTTTATCAAAACCGCTAAAAGCGTTATGCACGAAATAAGAACTATTGCCGATCCCGCTATTATAAACGTTTTTTGCCAATCAAAAGAATCTGGTTCGGAATCGGAAACAACGGGCGACGAGTTCGGATTGCTATAGCGTACGTAATACGTAACGTTGTCCGTTACAGTAACGTCGGATATTTCCGTAATTTTTCCGTCGGAACTTTCGGATATGCCTTTAAGGATATAACCGGATTTATCGAGATCCGTTTTCAACGTTTCTTCGGATATAATCGAACCGTAATTTAAAACGTAAAGTTTTTTAACGTTTTCGCCATCCATAAATTTTACATTGTAAGTGTTTATTTCGTAAACGGCGTAAAGGGTAACGTCTTCGGTGATTTCGGTTAATTCTATCGGTTCTCCGTTTTCAGTTAAACTCCAGAACTTAAAAGTATAACCGGTTTTCTGAGGTGTAACGTTTTTTACGACGTCGGAAAAAGAAGAGCCTTTACCTACGATAGATGATTCGTACACGTTTTCGCCGTCCATAAATTTTACGTTTATCGCGCTGACGTAAACCGCTTTAACCGATGAAATCTCGTAAGAATAACGGCTTATAACGTTCTCGCCGTTTTCGATGTTCTCCGTCCAATATGCGAAAACTTCGCCGTCTTTTTCGGGTGCCGTTACTTGCGACAACAAACAATCGGAAACGGGTGTAAAAATCGGTATATTATGTATAGTTCCGAGTTCCGTTTCTCCGTCTTCGGCATAAAAAGTTAAGTCCGTGTACTTTTGCGTTTTGGTCGTGTTACTCTTAAACCAATCAATTATACCGAAAAACAATGTTTCTAAATCTACCGTATCGCTAAATTCTATTTCTTTATATTTTTCGTCAACCCATGCGCCGTTTTCGTATATATTTTTAGAACTTATGCCGCTTTCCGCGGATTCGTCGGTATACTCGTAACTTATAGTTTTCTCCGTATAATTTATATTAACGGCGTAAACCGTTTCGGCTTCCGCGTCTATTCCCGGCATGGAAAAGTCATCACCATATACTACTTTAAATTCACCTTGAACTCTATCCGGAAAAGAAACGGAATCGTTCCACTTATACGCGAATTGAGATTCGTATTCGGGAATGTCTATTCCGTAAACTCTAAAATTATCGACGGTGAAAGTGAAATCGTTTTTTATATTCGCTCCGCCAACATAAAAACCGAAACTGATATATTTTAAGTTTGCGTTATTAAAGCACGTGCGATCAATTTCGGACGACGTATAATTAACGACGTATCTATGACTGTTTGCAGATACTCTGTAATTTTTAAACCATTGAAGATGCATATCGCCTAAAGCGTTATCGATATATAAAAACTCGTTACTACCGAAGTTTGCATGAAAAGCACGTAACAAAAACGCGTCGTTAGAACTATCGTCAAATACGTTTACTTCGCTGTTTTCGGCACAACATTCCATATCGAACGAGATTACCAGATTAGAATAATTCAAAAAATATTCCGCGGGTATGTTTATGAAAAAATGTCTGGAACGTCCCGTTTCGGCATACATATACGCTTTTGAATCTTTAATTTCTACTTTATCACCCGTTCCGCAAAAGTCATGACCTTCTAAATATTTTCCGTCGGACTCTTCGTCGTCGAAGTCGAGCGAAAATAACAGTTTTGCTTCGTCGGTTGCGCTCTCGTCCGCTTTCACAATATCCGTCGGGCGTAACGAAAAAGCAAGCGCAACTAAAGCGCTTAACAATAACGTCGCGAATAGCGTTATCAAAATGTTTTTCTTTAATAATTTTGTCATTTTTATTTCCTCCAAAACAAAGGCGCGTTTATTCTAATACGGTATGATAAAGGTTAATCGCTCCGCGCATGTTGTATATTATCAATAACACGGTAAGCGCCGCGATTATTACGCTTATAACCTTTATCGCAGTAATTTGCGACGTTATCGCGGATATTGCCGTCAAGAGCGTGCTTAACAGAAACCCCGCGAGCAGACAATACAAAATACCCGTAAGCGGCAAACTTAACAGAGTCGTAAAAAACGATTCTCCGCTAATCAAAGTTCCGTCGGATATTTTCGCGCATAAATACGTCGCTATCGCCGATAACGCAAAAGTTATTATACTGCTTATAAACGAACCCGTTTTCATTTATTTTTCCTTTTATGACTGTTCGACGTTTTCGGCTTGAGTTTCTTTTTCAGTTTCGGGAGTTTCCGCTTCTTCTTTCGATTCTTCCGTAATCTCGAACATTAAAGGTTTATCAAAAGCAATATACGTTTCGCCTTCTGCCGTTTCGATATAAAACTGAATAACGTACCAACCCGTTTTAAGGTCTTTGGTATCAATCGTCTGAGCGCCCGTATCGAGCGCGTATTTGCCTTCGCCCGCAAGGTCGTCGAAGTTTTTAGCCAAACCGTGTCTTGCTTCCGTTTCTACTTTTTCACCGTTTAATAACCCGTAATATACTTTGGTTATTTCTATATCCGAAGTCGCGCGGACTCTGTATCCGATTTTTTCGCCGACGATGTATTTGTTTCCGTCTTTTAACGTGTCTACCGCGCACGTTACGTCGGAGTCCGTCGATTCGGGTTTATTATTTATTGTTTTTACTATCGTATAAACGCCTAAACCCATAGCCGCAAGGCATATAAGGGTTAATATAAATACTAATACTTTTTTCATTTTTAGTTTCTCCGTTTTTTATTTTCTTTTTTTCTTTTTAGAGTTGTAACACTTGGCGGAATCGCTTCGCGCCGCTAAATATCCCGAACGATAAGCACGTTCGACTTCGGTTAATTTAATGCTTTTTTTGTTTTTATCGAGTTTTAGCGAGCCCGAATTGGTTCGCTTATAACCTCGCTTTAATTCTCGGGCGAATTTATCGCCTTTTTCCG
>CAZNWP010000080.1:0-5763 GCA_964576995.1 uncultured Christensenella sp.
ATCTCGTCGCGATGGCGAAGTTTTTCGGCGTGAGTATAGATTATCTCGCGGGGCTTTCAGATTCTTAAACCGCTTAAACTTAATAAATCTTACGACGGAAAAACGGTATAATCGACGATTTTATCTTCGGTTTGATTTTTTATAGGTAAAATCGTTGAAATTCGCGATTTTTTGTGATATAATGTATAACGTCGTATAGTATATGCGGCAAATTTTATTATATAATTTTTCAGGTGCTTTATGGATAGAACGCAGTTTAAAACGATTTTTGCCGACGCGGAGAGTTTCGGCGGTAAGTCCGTTACCGTGTGCGGTTGGACGAAAACTATAAGAGACAGCAAGTCTTTCGGGTTTATTGAACTTAACGACGGCTCTTATTTTAAGAATTGCCAAGTCGTTTTCGAACGTGAAAAAGTTAATAATTACGACGAAATCGCAAAACAGAACGTCGGCGCGTGTCTAAAAGTTAAAGGAACGCTCGTTTTGACTCCCGACCGCAATCAACCGTTTGAAATTCACGCGGACGAAATCGAGGTTTTAGGCGCGTCGTCGCCCGATTATCCTTTGCAAAAGAAGAGACATTCGCTCGAATTTTTGCGTACTATTCCGCATTTGAGACCGAGAACGAATACTTTTAACGCGGTATTTAAAATCAGAAGCGAAGCGGCGTTCGCCATTCATAAATTCTTTAACGAACGTGGATTCGTTTACGTGCATACGCCGATAATCACCGGCAGCGATTGCGAAGGCGCGGGCGCGATGTTCCAGATAACCACGCTCGACTTAGACGACGTCCCCAAAACGAAGGAAGGAAAAACCGATTACGGTAAAGACTTTTTCGGTAAAAAAGCGAGCCTTACCGTTTCGGGACAATTAGACGTGGAAAACTTCGCTATGGCTTTTGCGAACGTTTACACTTTCGGACCGACTTTCCGCGCGGAACACTCCAACACCGTGCGCCACGCCGCGGAATTTTGGATGATAGAACCCGAACTTGCCTTTGCCGACCTTTCCGACGATATGGACTGCGCCGAAGCGATGGTGAAATTTATCATCAACCACGTTATGAAAACGTGTAAAGAAGAGATCGAGTTCTTAAATAAGTTCGTGGACAACGGGCTTATCGCGAGATTAAACAACGTCGCGGAGAACGAGTTTAAGCGTTTGACCTATACCGAAGCGATAGATATTTTATTGAAAGTAAAAGACAGATTCGACGCGCCCGTATATTGGGGCGTGGATTTGCAGAGCGAGCACGAAAGATACATTACCGAAGAAGTGTTCAAAAAGCCCGTGTTCTTGACTGATTACCCCAAAGAGATAAAGGCGTTTTATATGCGCCTTAACGACGACGGAAAGACGGTTGCGGCAAGCGACTTGCTTGTTCCCGGCATAGGCGAACTTATCGGCGGAAGCCAGAGAGAAGAGCGCATCGACGTCTTAGACAAGAGAATGGAAGAATGCGGACTTGACAAAGACGAATATAAATACTATCTCGATTTGAGAAAGTACGGCGGTGTTATTCATTCCGGTTACGGATTGGGCTTTGAAAGAATGATAATGTATTTGACGGGCATAGGCAACATAAGAGACGTATTGCCGTTCCCGAGAACTTTCGGCGGATTTTAATCGGCGGCAACGAAAAATGATATTCGATATAAACGGCGTAGAGGAGAAAATAGGTTACGTTTTCAAGGATAAAGCGTTGTTAAGACAATGTTTTACCCACTCGTCGTACGCCAACGAACGCGGCGAAGAAAGCAACGAAAGGTTGGAATTTTTCGGCGACGGGATAATTAAATTTATACAAACGGAGTACCTATATAAGACGAAAGACTACGCCGAAGGTTCGTTAACCGCTATGCGACAGGTTATGGAGAACGACGTTTTCTTTCTTAAAATCGTTAAAAAATTGGGGCTTGACGAATACGTCATTATGAGCAGCGGGTTGCAAAAGAACGCCAAGCATAAAGAAAAACTTTTTTCAAGCCTAATAGAGTCCTTAGTTGCGGGAATATATATCGACGGCGGTATGCTTGCCGCAAAGAAATTCGTTAAAACGCACCTTATTCCCGACTACGAGAGTTACGTTAAAAACGAAGCGGAACTAAAAAAAGTGAAAGACGCAAAAAGCGCGTTGCAAGAATACGTTCAGAAAAACAAACTCGGCAGTATCGCTTACGACGTTTTAGCGAAGTGCGGCCCCGATCACTCGCCGACGTATAAGGTTGCGACGACATTAAACGGCAAACCGATTTCGGAAGCGTCGGGCGAAAATAAAAAACAAGCGGAGAAGCGCGCCGCGGAAATCGCGCTCGATAAACTAAAACAGGACGGTAAACTCCTTTGAACTTCGAAAAAGTCGAACTATACGGATTTAAGTCTTTCGCGGACAAAGCGGAAATCAAATTCGGTAACGGAATAACGGGCATCGTCGGACCTAACGGTTGCGGAAAATCCAACGTGGCGGACGCCATTCGCTGGGTTTTAGGCGAACAATCGGCGAAGAGTCTGCGCGGTTCGAGCATGCAAGACGTTATTTTCGCGGGCACGCAAAACAGAAAATCCCTTTCGTACTGCGAAGTTTCTCTATACTTTGACAATAGCAATAAAATGTTCAGTATAGATTATAACGAAGTTATCATCACGCGTAAACTTTACCGAAGCGGCGAAAGCGAGTATTTTATAAACAAGCAACCCGCAAGGCTTAAAGATATAGTCGACCTTTTGCACGAATGCGGCATAGGCAAAGAAGGGTACACGATAATAGGACAGGGCAGAGTAGAAGAGATAATGTCCGCTAAGCCCGAAGATCGTCGCTTGATTTTCGAAGAAGCGACGGGTATATCCAAATTCAAAACGAGAAAAGTCGAGTCGGAAAGAAAACTCGACCGCACGCACGAGAATTTAGTGCGTTATATAGACATTATCACCGAGATAGAAAATCAACTCGGACCGTTAGAGAGACAGGCGGAAAAAGCGAAAGAGTTTAACGAGTTGTCGGAGCAGTTGAAATTCCACGAACTTAATACGTATATAGCCAAAGTCGACGGCGTTGAGACCGCCAAAGGCAAGATAAACGATAAAATAAACGGTATAAACGAACAGACCGCGTTAAGACAGTCGGAAATGAACGAGGCGCAAGCGGAATACGAGAATATCTTTACCGATATATCCGCTACCGACGAACGCTTGAAAAAACTTAACGACGAATTGTTGGAAAAGCGCGTCGGAATGGAAAAAGCGACGGGCGACAAACGCCTTTTCGAACAACGTATAACCTACTTTATGGGGCAGATAGAGCGCGCCGAAAGAGAGATAAAAGACAACTTAGAACTTATATCTCAATGCGAAAACGAACTCGAAACCAACGGAAGCGCGTTAGAACGGGCGCGTGCGGACTTAAAAACGCTTAGCGCGAAGGCGGAAACGGTTAATAAAAAACTAGCCGCGTTGACGGAAAAATTAAAACTCGGCGAAGAACTCGCGCAACAAAATCAAAAGCGTATAATAGAATCTATCGAATCGCTTTCGGATATTAAAATGAGTAAGGGCGCGGCGTCGATAGAAAAGCAAAACTTAACGGAAAAACTCGACGAACTTAAAGCGAGAGCATCGGAACTCGAAGCGAAACGCGACGCGCAGTTTACCGAAAAGGAAAAAATCGACAAAACTATTGACGAACTCGATCGCGGTATTTTCGATACCAAAAACAAAATCGAAAGAAAAGAAGAAGAAGTCAGAAACGGCAACGAACGCGTTGCTGCTATCGATAATAAAATTTATTCTTTAAATTCCGTCATAACGACGCTCGTAACGAAAGACGAGTTTTATCGCGGATTGAAAGAAAATTACGAGGGATACTCATCTTCCGTCAAGTTGCTTATGAATAAAGCGAAGACCGACGATAGGCTTAAAAGTCGTATAAAAGGAGTCGTGGCGGAACTTATAAAGAGCGATAAAAAATTCGACGTGGCGTTAGAGACCGCGCTTGCGGCGGCGGCGCAAAACGTCGTTACCGATAATCCCGACGACGCGAGATATTTGATAGAATACTTAAAAGTAAATAGATTGGGGCGCGTTACTTTCTTGCCCGTCTCCTCGGTAAGACCGAGAGTGCAGACGGCGGAAGTTACTTCCGCGCTTAAAGAACGCGGCGCGCTCGGCGTTGCGAATAAACTCGTTACTTACGACGCGCGGTTTGAAAACGTAATAAGCAATCTCCTCGGCAACACGCTGATAGTCGATACGCTTGAAAACGCAACCGCAATCGCGAAGAAATACAGATTTGCTTTCAAAATGGTTACGCTGGACGGAGACGTGTTCTCCACGCAAGGCGCAATGACGGGCGGTTCTCGCAGACAAGACGCCCCCGGGTTGTTATCAGGCGACAGAAAGATAGAGGACAACGCCGCGGCTCTCGCCGCGAAACGCGCGGAAATGCAAGAGTTGAAGGCGGAAAAAACCAAACTCGAAGCGGGGCGCGATAAGTCGTTCGACGATTTAGGACTTCTCAACGACCTTTGCAACGAAAAGAGAACGCAACTCGTGGCGGAACGCGAAAAGCAAACGGTTTACGAAAAATCTTTATCCGACCTCGGCAGAGAAATAGACGTCAACGCCGATTTAATCGAGGACGTTACGAAGAGACTGACTAAGGCGTCGGAGAATATGGAAAGCATCGCGCTCGGCGGGCAAAAACTCGAACGCGATAAAGAACAAGCCGCGTCGTCCGCGGATAAGCATCAACAAGAATACGACGCGCTTAAAAAAGAAAGAGACGATCTTTCCGTAAACAGTACGGAAACGCAAGTCGAAATTACCGAAATCAAAGCGAAGATATCTTCTTTAATCGCCGACGGTGAACGCTTGAAAGAGACGGTAAAAGAGACTGTTTCCGCTAACGATCACTTAAAAACGAGCAACGAAAACGCCGCCGCAATGATAGAACAGTTAAAGCGCGACGAAGAGAAAGTTACGTTAAGCAAAGAAGAGCAAGACTATATAAACGGCATACGCGCCGAGATTGACAAAGCGGACGAATACAAATCGACGCTTCGCGATAAACTCAATAAAAACGGCGAAAAGCGCGACGCGCTCACCGAGCAACTTAACGAGTTGTCCGAGAAAAAGCACGTTCAGGAAATCGCGCTCGCGAAAATCGACTCCGACCTCGAAAATATGGGCAATAATATTTTAGAGGATTATCAAGAGACTTACGAAACCGCGTTGAAATTCCGTCAAGACGGTTACGACGCCGCTACGGGCGAGGCGGAAATAGGCAGAATAAGGCGTAAGCGTTCTTCGCTCGGCGCAATCAACGCCACGGCGATAGACGACTGCAAGGCGTTAAAAGAGCGTTACGAAGAAATGACGGCGCAGAAAGAAGACCTCGAAAAGGCGGAGAGCGACTTAAAAGAAGCGATAGAGAAAATCAAAGCGGAGATGATAACGCAGTTCGACGAGGGCTTTAAGACGATAAGCGAAAACTTCCAAAAGATATTTAAAGAACTTTTCGGCGGCGGCAGAGCAATGCTCGAACTCGACTATTCGCAAGTGGACGATAAACTCGAAGCGGGCATAGAGATAATCGCCGAACCTCCGGGGAAGAAGTTACAAAAACTGTCTCTCTTATCGGGTGGCGAAAAAGCGCTAACCGCGATAGCGATATTGTTCTCGATATTAAAACTTCGTCCGATGCCGTTCTGCGTATTAGACGAAATAGAAGCCGCGCTTGACGAAGCTAACGTAGAAAGATTTGCT
>CAZNWP010000081.1:0-5697 GCA_964576995.1 uncultured Christensenella sp.
ATAATTACTCTAATAATTCTTATAATTATTTTGTTCAGAGTGGTAAACTTGTTAAAATAGAGTATGGCGAAACAACGTATACGTTTACTTATGATAACGTAAACTTGACTCTTCCGATAATATCAAGTTCCGAATCATTCGGTAAGTTGGAGAAAAACAGTGGAATAGAGGTTTCCGTTGACGATTTTTCGTGGATAGATTCTTCTATTGAATATAATTATAAAAATATAAAAGCATTTATCGGACTTGATTCTGAAGGAAAATTGTTTTCATACGGAAATATAGATGTGTCGTGGGAGGAATATAATACGGGCAAATCTTCGAGTGAAGTGTATAACGGAAAGGCGCAATTCGTATTGAAAGATTATAAGATTTATTATTACTTATCTTCTGATAACGATAACGAAGAAGAGTTTGGTATTGTGGACATTGCCGAAGAGTTAGAAGATATTTTTTACAACGAGTTTTATATTGAGGTTGATATGGAGAAAATTGTTCAAACGATAAGTACGATTATATCTAAATTGCCGAATTTTATTGAAAACGACGTTTCTAATTTTACCGATAAAATTTCTAACGCTATTAAAGCAAAACTTAACGATGTAAATGTGGACATTCTTTCAAATATTTTCGATTTGTCGGAAGTGGACGGAAATTACGTCTTAACTAAAAAATCTAAGTTGTTTACCGATTTTGCTAACGACTTTGAATCTTTAACCGCTATAAAATTAATCGAAAAATATTTCGGTTCTGACGTATCAACTTTTATAGAAAATATTCCTGAGCTGTTAGATAAAAATATTGGGGACGTTGTTTCTTATCTTGATACTAACAATATAAAGGTTAGCGACGTTGTTTCGCTTTTGGATAAAATCGTACAGTTGTTAGACGATAGCGAAGACGCAACTTTTGAATCTATATTCGGTGTAAATTTACAAAACGTAATAACCGAGAACAAAGAAACGAAGTTGATTGACGTCGTTTATTCGTTGGTTCACGAGATAGATTCCGCGATAACTAAGTCTATGGTTGAAAATCAGATTATTGGAATAACCGCAACTTTAACCAGTAAAACCTTCCCCGAATTGTTCTGTGATGACCTCGATCAATTTAACACGGAATTTGCATATATTAAATACTTGGCTACATTACTTGACGAAACGGTTTTATTTAAATACGTTTTCGCTAAGGACGGCGAATCTTGCGGAAAGTTCTTTGTTGAAATAAACATGTATCAATTAATTGGTATGGATATGTTTAAAGAAGGCGACGTTCTCAAAGGTTATATCACTTTCGGTATAGATCCCAACGCAATCGGTGCAAAAGTTGACGTCGACGCTTTAATTATAAAAGTTGGCGATAAAGTTGCAGCGGATAATGCAAATGAGGCTGCCTAACGGATTAGGCGAAAACAAAGGAAATAGGATATTTACACCCCGTGAGAAAGTTCTTGCGGGGTGTAACGGTTTTTATTAGGATATTTTAAATATTATCCGATAGAAAAATAATAAAAATACGGTATTTTGTTGCAATTATTTATTTTTTAATGTATAATCATAATAACAAATCTCGGGAGAAAGTAAAACTATGTCTCTTTTTAAGAAAAAGAAACCCCGCGCGGGTTTAAGCAAAATTATCGTAACGGAAAAAAGCATTGAAAAATTTGCGGAGGGTTACAACAGGCTTCGCGATAACATAATGTTCTTAAATTCCGCTTGCGGCGCGAAGGTTATTCAGATAGAATCGTCGGTTGCCAACGAGTGCAAAACCACCGTTTCGTGCAATCTTGCGGTAAGTCTCGGTTATGCGGGAAAGAAAGTTGTCGTCGTTGAAGCGGATTTCCGCAGACCTAACGCGCACAGACTTTTCGGCGCGGACGGGGATAACGGCGTTGCGGAATACGTTTTGGGCAACGTTTCCAAAGAAAACACGGTTAAAAAGACGGGGTACGCAAACGTTGACGTGTTGCCTCGCGGCGGTGAGATTTCCAATCCGTCTTTGGTGTTTATTTCCGAAAAATTCAAAGATTTAATCGCATACTTGCGCGATAATTACGATTACGTTATTTTAGATTGCGCGCCCGTTTTGCAGGTTTCCGATTATATACACATATCTAAGGTGACCGACGGCGCGATATTGCTCGTAGCGTACGGCGTTACTTCTAAATACGCTGTTGCAGACGCGGTTAGCGAACTTAAAAAGAACGAAGTTAAGTTGCTCGGTACTGTTTTTACGATGTACGATCGCAAAAAGGATTACGGTTACGTTGCGGATCCGTACGATTCTTACGATTACGGCGATAACGCCGACTTTTTAAGCGATAATAAATAAGGCGAAAATAATATAAGTGAATAAGGGGTGTAAAGTGATTGATATTCACACGCATATTATTCCGTTCGTGGACGACGGTTGCGCGTCGTTAGAGCAAGCGTTTGCCATGCTTAAAAAAGAGATTGCCGCGGGTGCGGATCGCGTTATATTGACTCCGCATTTCAGAGGCAAGTTTAATGTTTCCGCCGATCGGATTACACGCGAATTTAACGCGCTCGTTAAAATGAAAGATTCGGCGGGGTTTAATGTAGAATTGCTTCTCGGACAAGAACTTTTCTGCAACGCCGATTTGTTCGACAAGTTAAACGCGGGCGAAGTATTGACTTTGTGTGGCGGTAAATACGTTCTCTTGGAATTTGATTATTCCGAAAAGTCGGATATTTCGGAATACGTCTATCGTTTCGTTCGGAGCGGGTATTTGCCTATCGTGGCTCACGCGGAACGTTACGCGTATTTTACCGCGGACGACGCCGCGGAGATAAAATCTCTCGGGGGATTTGTTCAAGTGAACGCGGACTCTGTAGCGGGTAAAGCAGGGCGAGAAAGATACAAATTCGTTAAACGGTTGTTTAAGGATAATCTCGTCGATTTCGTTGCGAGCGACGTTCACTCGTTTAGAAAAAACTATATGGCGAAAGCCTTTAAGGTTGTCGTTAGAAAATTCGGCAAAGATACGGCGGATAAAGTTTTCGTTAAAAACGCTCTCGACGTTATCGGGCGGTAAATATTAATTATAAAGGTCGGATCTTCTGTTCGATCTTTAATTTTTCGGAGTTTTCATGGATAAAATCATAATCGCGATCGGCGGTGGAGAAATAAAAAACAAAACGACGCTTAAAATCGACGAGTACGCCGCTAATCTTGCAAAGGAACACGCGGGCGATAAGCGTGCCGTCGCGCTTTTTATCGGCACCGCTTCTCACGATTCTATGCCGTATTTTAACAGTTTCAGAAAGACTTATACTTCCGTTTTCGATATTAAAGCGGAAGTCGCGCTTATCGTTTACGGCGAAATGAATAAAGAGCATATAGCGGCTAAAATAGAGGCTGCCGACTTGATTTACGTCGGCGGAGGCGATACGCTCTTTATGCTCGATAAATGGCGCGAAACAGGGCTTTTAGAACTTATTTTGCAAGCCTACGAGCGAGGTACCGTTATTTGCGGGTTGTCTGCGGGCGCGATTTGTTGGTTTAAGGATATGTACACTGATTTTGAAATTATGCGCGGAGAAAGTTCGCGTTACGTTATGAAAAAAGGGTTAGGCGTTCTTGGCGGTGCAATGTGTCCGCATTATAACGAGCGTCAAGCCGATTTTGATGAAACCGTCTTAACCGAGAATATCCCGTTCGCTTACTGCGCGGAAAATGATAGCGCGTTAGTTTTTAAAAACGGTGAGTTTTCTCATTCGATATCTTCGGGCGGTAAAACTTATTTATTAAAAAACGACGGCGGAGTTCTCGTTAAAACGCAATTATGAACAAGATAAATTACGACGCGGAAGCGGATAAAATTATATCGAAGATAAAAACCCTCGACGTTAAACCTAAACTTCTTTTGCACGCGTGTTGCGCGCCTTGCGCATCCGCGGCGATAGAGCGAGTGAAAGATATATTCGACGTTACCGCGTATTTTTATAATCCTAATATGGACGGTGAAAAAGAGTATGTAAAGCGTGCGGACGAACTTCGACGACTTTGCACCGTATTCGGCGTTAAATGTATCGTAGAGCCTTATTTACCGTCCGAGTTTATCTCGGTGGCTACGGGTTTTGAAAACGCCGCGGAGGGCGGCGCAAGGTGCGAAAGGTGTTTTCGTTTAAGACTCGCTAAAACCGCCGAATTTGCTCGTAAAAACACGTTTGACTATTTTACCACGACTCTCACTATTAGCCCGCTTAAAAGCGCGGAAACGCTTAATTGCGTGGGTGAAGAATGTGGTGAAATATACGGTGCGAAATGGTTGCCGTCGGATTTTAAGAAAAAAGGCGGTTATCAAAGGTCCGTTCAATTATCGAAAGAATATAATCTCTACCGCCAGAATTACTGCGGTTGCGAATTTTCAAAAAGAATTAATCTTCCCGACGATACTCGGGTTGAAAAATAATATATTAAGGAGAACGTTATGAATTACGTTTTAGAAAACGAAAAACTTAAAGTTACAGTTTCCGACTTGGGTGCGGAAATTCAGTCGATTTACGGTAAAACGACCGACTTCGAATACTTATGGCAAGGCAATCCCGAATATTGGAAAGGTAGAGCCTCCGTTCTTTTTCCGATATGCGGCAGACTTACGGACGGCAAGTATACCTACAAAGGTAAAACTTACGAAATGATTTTACACGGGTTTGCCAAAAAAAGCGAATTTATCCTCGTTTCTCAAACCGCGGATAAACTCGTGCTTCAGTTAAAAACCTCTGAAGAATCACTTAAAATATATCCGTTTGACTTTATTTTCACGGTAACCTATACTTTAAGCGGGGCAACCGTTCGTACCACCTTTGTCGTTTCTAACGTCGGCAATGAAGATATGCTTTTCTCCGTCGGCGGACACCCCGGATTTAACGTTCCGTTGAAAGACGGCGCGGCGTTCGAAGATCATTATCTCGAATTTGAAAACGTAAAAGACTGCAAACAACTCGTTATGTCGCCGACGTGCTATTATACGGGCAAAAAAACCGCGTTTACGCTCGAGAACGGAAAAATAATCAACTTGAAGCGTTCTCTTTTTGATAACGACGCCGTATTCCTCGACGGAATGGACGATACCGTTACGCTTAAATGCAAAGGCGGTGAGAGATTCGTAAAAGTGAGTTACAACGATATGACGCACGTTGGATTTTGGCAGAAGCCGCACAGCGACGCGCCCTACGTTTGTATTGAACCGTGGCACGGCGTTCCCGCATACGACGGAATAATCGACGATTTCGAAACGAAAGAAGAACTTATGACTCTTCCTCCGCAAGGAAAATACGAAACCTTCTTCGATATAACCGTAGGGGAATAATATTTTACTGTATAATAAAAGGCTCTGCAATAGACTCACGTAGTTACAATTGTAGAGCCTTATTTTTTGGACACAATTTTAAGACACAAATCGCGATAAAAAAGAGGCTTTCGTCTAAGATTGGTCTTAAAAAACGTTAAATAAACGTAAAAAACGCTTAAAAATAAGCGCTTTTACGTTGGTGGGAAGGGGTGGATTCGAACCACCGAAGGCACCGCCGACAGATTTACAGTCTGTTCCATTTGGCCGCTCTGGAACCTTCCCGAGTATTTAGTTTTACAAGTTCGATTGGAGCTGGTGACTGGAATCGAACCCGCAACCTGCTGATTACAAATCAGCTGCTCTGCCAATTGAGCTACACC
>CAZNWP010000082.1:0-5664 GCA_964576995.1 uncultured Christensenella sp.
TTAATGCTCAGAACGCTCGGAATTCCCGCGCGTATGACGAGCGGATATATGGTGGCTTGCAAAAATAATGAAACAACGACGATAACGGCGAACAACGCGCACGGCTGGGTCGAAGTTTATATCGAAAACTTGGGTTGGGTAACCGTTGACGTTACGCCCGCAAGCGACGGCAAGGCGGAATTAGAAAGCCTTAAAGCGATTATGCAAGGACACGAGATAACGCTTATTGCGGATAGCGCGTCTAAACTGTACGACGGGAAACCGCTAAACGCTCCGCAGTCTTGCTCGTTCGACTCTGAAACGATGTCGTTATTCGATAAATACGGAATTAAGTATAGCGCAACCGTACAAGTTAGCGGCAGTATTACCGAGAAAGGCAAAACGGATAGCGTAATTGACGTTTACGGTATAACAGTTAAGTTTATGGACAAAGATATTACCGATTGGTTTACCACCGTCAAGACTAAAAACGGAACGTTAGAGATTATAAAAAAAGACGTCGTAACCGTTTATTTACAACCGAAAAAAATCACTTACGACGGCAAGCCCCATAGGTTTGAAGATAAAGATTTTCGCGTGTTAGGCCTTCCCGTTGGGTATACTATTGAAGTTGAACTTTCAAGGCTCGGTTCGATTACTTACGTCGGTAAGTTGTCTTGCGATAGTATATATAAGTACACGACGATAAAAGACGCAAAAGGAAACGTCGTTACTAACGAGTTTTTCATTAGGTTTACGCAGTTCTATGCAACGGGAACGGAAAAAGTCGTAAACGAAAACTATTCGCTATGGCTTAACGACGATTTGATGAAGATAGTTTCGTTAAAGTTAGAAGTAAGGTCCGGAGACGCGACTGCAACGTACGCCGAGGATAAAACCTTAAAGAACGAGACGTACGTTCTCAGCGGCAGTCTTGCAGAAGGACACGAAGTCAAGGTAATATTTACGGGCGAGAGAACCGCCCGGGTGTGTGTCAAAACACCTTTGGCGTTAAGGTGTACGACGCAAAAGGTAAAGACGTAACGAAAAACTACGAAATAACCCCCGTATACGGCACCCTTACCGTCAAAAACGAAACGTAATTAAATAATAAAGCAATACTCCCCGCCGCGCGCATACACGGCGGGGAGTAAATTAAAAGTTAAACCATGAAATAAATCGACTTTAAAACCCTTAAAATATATACGCGTTTTGGGTTGACTTTTTTACGGGATTTTGTTATTATATTAAAAAATAAATAAAGGAAGAGCGTCGGATATTTGCGATTGTATCTGCGAGAAAAAGAAACGGAAAAACATAAAGACGGAAAACGTTCGTTTGAGAGTGAAAAAAGAAAAAGACGGTAAGATTTTGCCGCCTTTTTGCGTAAAAAAAGCGGGGCGTTTTATAATTCCCGCTACCGCCGTGCGATAAACGGCAATATTAAAACGATTATTAAACTATAACGGTATAGGTATTTATGAAAAATACGATTAAATGGCTAACGACAATAATTTTATTGTGCGTTGTATTGATCGTTTCGTTGTTCGTGCTAAACTGCGTTAAAAATTCGGATGACGGAACCGTCGACAACGGTGCCGTCGGAAACGAGAACGTCGGCAACGGCGACACGGACGGCGATCAAAATTCAAATCCGCAATATCAATTGTTCGCCAAGCCCTCTAATGCGAATACGAAAATCGGCGTGGCGTATTCCGTCGTCGGCGAAGCGGTAAGGCGCAAGCCCGAACTTAGCGACGAGGGGTTGTCGCGTTATCCCGTTTACGGGCAAAATTTCAGGAAGTCTGGCGACGAAACCGACGGCGATTTTACCTTGCTAAAAACCGCCGTTTTAGCGGAAAACGCTTATCTTAACGCTTGTCCAAGCGCGGTGCTTGCAGGTGAGTGTACAAATTACGACGCTTTTGACTCTGACGGCTACGTATATCTCAACGGCGAACCCGTTATCGGTAGCGACGGCAATCGTAGACGGCTTTATAAGCATACCGCGTCGCAAAATATGTATTTCGGAAACGTAAGCGACAACGAGAAAGCCGTTATTAAACGGATTAAAATTCAACCGCGAGCAAGCGGTAATTATATAACGGGTTTATACGCGCCAGCGGGCGAAGTTATAAAACTCACTATTTCGGAAGCGGACTTAAATAACGTCGGCAGTTTTTACGTATACGTCGGCGCGACGCTCTCTAACGGGGACGCAAACAATATTTGGCTTGAGAGAGATTTTAACCGTATGCCCGTTATCTCTAACAAAATGCCCGTAAACGCGGACGCGTGCGCTTACGACGCAACGACGAAAACGTATACTTGTTATTTCGGATCTTATTTCGGCGGTCCCGTGTACGTCGGAACTCCGAGTAATAAAACGACGTTCCGAGTGGAAATATCGGGCGCAGTCGAATATCCGCATTTTATCTACGGCTTAACCACCGAAAAAGAATATAACGAGTTGCTTAAATCGAGCGCGCCTTACTTCGATTTGGAAGTGTTCGACAACTCCGTTAGGTTTTCCGGTCCGAGATTATATTCGGACAAATATTCGTACGCTGAATTGTGCGCGGCGGCGGAACTTTGGGATAAAATCGCAAGGGTGTCTAATCAAGTGCCGACTGGCTCTAACGCTGCGACGGGCATAGATTTTCTTTTCGAACCCTTCGTGGCGGCGGGCGCGGCGGTGGCGTTCGTCGGGCGCAATACCGTAAATTGTCCTACCGATTGGATGGACGAATGTCTCAACGTAGAAAACTTCTTAATCAACGGTTCTTGGGGAAACATTCACGAGTTCAATCACCATTTCCAAAATTACGGCTTGGAAAATCGTGGAGAAGTTACGAATAACGCGGTGAGTTTAGTAGAATATTCGCTGTTTACTAAAATATCGTCTAAGCGAAGTTTAAGCGATGGCGCTCTTAGCGGTTGGAACGCTTACACCGACGCTTCGAGGGCGTTGCGGACTTTGCTCGATAACGTCGATAAAGGTGGCGTCGTCGAGTCGCTCGACGCGTACGCGACGGTGTTACATTCGTTCGGGCAAAGCGTGTTTATAGAAGCGACGAAAAACGGTTTGGGCGCGGATAATTGGTTTAAGAATTTATGCCGTTTAACGCGTTACGATTTTACCTATTATTTTACCGAACTTTTGCGTGCAACCGTGTCTCAGTCGGTTATCGACGAGGTGAAACAATGCGGCTATCCCGTATACGTTCCCGCGGCTTGCATATATCAAACGGGAACGAAATACCGTTACGGCGGCGAGGTGCGGCAAATAACGACGATGCAACCTTTCGAATTCACTTCGCAATCGTACGATTTTAACGTTAAGGCTTTAATCAAGTTGCCGAGCGGCTTTACCGTAACGAACGTTACCGTCGATCAACCCCGTTACGGAAAAGTCGAGCGTGTCGGCGAAGATTTATACCGATTTACTCCGTCGGACAAAAAGATTTCGGGCGATATCGACGTAACCGTTTCGATTATAAAGGACGACGGGGGATTCGATGTGGAGGACGTTACCCTCGTTTTCGGCTTTAAGCAAACGCAATCCGCGATAGCCGAAAGAACGACTTACTATTTCGAAGCGGACGCGTTTGCGAAGTATGTCGACGTGGACGACGCCGTAACTAAAAATTACGCGGGCTATACCTCTCGCGCAACTTACGAAAGCACTTTTTACGGTAGCGAGTGCGCGGCGGTTTGGTGGAATAGCGAAGGCGTGCGCCTAAACGCGATAACCGAGTATAATTCGAAAATCTTTATCACGGCTAACGACACGTACCGATTTAGCATAAGAGGAAAGAAGGCTAACTTATATATCTCGTCAGACGGCGTAAATTACGAGTTGGCGGCAAAAGCGGGTGATAAATATAACAACGATTTTAAGGTAAGCGTACAAAACGGCGAATATAAAGATTACGCGTTAAAAAGAGGGCAGACCGTTTATATCAAAGCGGTAGTTATGCACGCGGACGTAGGATGGGAAGGGTGTTCGTTCGTCGTCGGAATGAGCGCGGCGGTAAACGGCAATTATTCGCTCGACGACGTAACGAAAAAGACGACCGTTTATAACGTAAATTATCAACGCGAGCGGTTCGAGTCGGATTATTTTTACGTAAAAGAGTATGCCGTGTCGGAGTTTACGACCGAAACGAACGCTTCTTCGACCGTCGTTTCGACGAACTTCTCGCCGTGGGATTCGACGACCGTCCTCGAAAATATGTTCGACGGTAATTTATCGACGTTTATGCACAACGAGAAAGGCAAATACGTTACCGAGTCTACTCCTTTTGAAATCGTAGTCGATTTGGGCAGGACGATAAAAGCGAATAAAATCACTATGTTCGGAAGATCGTCTCAAACGCAAACCCCCGTGAGTTATAGACTTTACGGCGGACTAAGCCTTGAAACGACGACGCTTTTGTGTGAATACGTCGACGAGCCTCTTAAAAACGGTTGCAACCAGATAGGGTCGTTCGATTTAACGGAATTGAGATATTATAAACTCGTCGTTACGAAAACAAACGCGAAATATATTTGTCTTTCTAATATAGCGTTTTCCGTGGATTTCGACGACGGAAAAATGATTTCGCCGGACGATAAATCCGTAAACTATTACGGGCAATGGACGGTGGATTACGATTTATCCGCGTTCGGGCACGGGTACGTAACGAACGACGGTTACGCGAAAATCGACTTTACGGGTTCGCAAATAGCGATAATGACGAAAGACGGAAAGAGCGCGAAGTTCGCCGTTTCTATCGACGGCGCGGAAGAAGTCGTTTACGAATTTGACGGAACGGGCGAGTTGTTGTTTTTAAGTAGCGAGTTAGAAAATAAACCGCACGAGATAGTTATAAAAGCGATAACCGAAATAGATATAATCGCGTTCGCCGTAAAATAAACGGGAATATCGCGAAAAGCGTTTTGAAAATACTTTGCGCCCCGCCGATTTAATCGGCGGGGCGCAACGAGTTTATTTCCGTTTAGGCGGTTTTAATTTTACGCTCTATCTAAAATTTGTCTCGCGACGAATACTCCGCTTGCCGAAGCGTGGGAGAGCGAGTGCGTTACGCCGCTTCCGTCGCCGATCACGAATAAACCGTCGAGGTTGGTTTCGAGTTTATCGTCGATTTCGACTTCCATATTATAGAATTTAACTTCTACGCCGTATAAAAGCGTGTCGTCGTTCGCTGTGCCGGGGGCAACGTTGTCGAGCGCGTATATCATTTCTATAATGCCGTCGAGTATGCGTTTAGGCAATACGAGGCTTAAATCGCCCGGGGTAGCGGATAGGGTAGGAACGACGGTACATTCTTCTATGCGCTTTTCCGTGCTTCTTCTGCCGCGTATGAGGTCGCCGAAGCGTTGAACGATTACGCCTCCGCCGAGCATATTAGAAAGTCTTGCTATGCTTTCCGCGTAGCCGTTGCTGTCTTTGAATGGTTCGGAGAAGTGCTTGGATACGAGAAGCGCGAAGTTCGTATTGTTGGTTTTAAGTTTGTCGTCCTCGTAACTATGTCCGTTTACGGTAACTATGCCGTTCGTGTTCTCGTTTACGACTATGCCGTGCGGATTCATACAGAACGTTCTCACGTTGTCTTCGAACTGTTCGGTTCTGTAAACGATTTTGCTTTCGTAAAGTTCGTCGGTTAAGTGCGAGAAAATTTC
>CAZNWP010000083.1:0-5647 GCA_964576995.1 uncultured Christensenella sp.
ACGTCGGAAGCCGTCATATCCAGATTTTTAGAAAGAATATAATACCCGTCGAACGATTTTCCGTTTATAGGCATCGTTCCGCTTTTCGTTGCGGTGTCGTCTTTAAACATAAGCATATCGGACGGTTCGTCGATTATCCGCGTATAAGCCCTGATTCCTACGCAAACGCTTTTGCTCTCTCCGTTTACTTTTCCGTTAATAGTTACGGGAACTAAGTCTACGGATTTGATTTTTCCGCCTACTTTTATAAATTTAGGTTTGATTCCCAAAATCTTATTGCCGTCGACGTTTAATCTTTGAGTTCCCTGATACGCGCTTTCGAGAACTATTTTATCTCCGGCGTTCGCGTTAAACGCGGTTTTAAGATTTATATCTCCGTCGTACGCCGAAAAGTTTTCAATTACCGCGTCTAACGAATCAACGTCCGTTTCGAGGCTTAATTCATCTTTCCATACGAGCGCACCGTCTACGTTTTTCCAATAATCCGCGGGCATACTCGTAAACGAAAGCCCCGCTTTTTTCATATCGTCGTAAGAATCGTATCTTAATATTCCGGTTTGATAATACGCTTTTACGCCTTGCGGTAATGTAACGTCGCCTTCTCTGTTTTCCGCGTCAACCGAATAATTCGATCTACCTAAGTAATTAAGAACGGTAGGCGATATTACGTACACGTTTCTCCAGAAAGTCGGCAACCAATTAGCCGTGGTCTTTTCAGCCCACATATGTTGCAAACTGCCGTAACCTTGCTTTTTTTGATTGTCGTTCGGGTTACATTCTACGGGTATTTCTATGAGCATATTTTCAACCGTTGAATTATATGAGGTTATCCACGCCGTACTGTTACCCTGATTACTCGTACCGTAATCATTTACTTGTATATAGACGTTGCTGACCGTCGAATTAATAAGATACGCGCCGAACAAACATAAGTAGGGGCTTGCATTAAAGCGCACGTCCGTAAACGCAACGTTCTTTATCGTCGCTCCGTTGATATGTCCGAACAAGCCGTAAGAAGATAAAGTCATTCCCGTTACCGTAAAACCTTTTCCGTCGAACGTACCCGTAAGACCGCTTAAATAATCGTATCCCGATTGCATCGCGGCGTTTCCGCTCACATAGCCTTCGCCGACTTTTTGATGTACGTAATCGGAAGCGTCTATACTGTTAGCAAGAACGTAATAACCGTCGAAAGTATCGTGATTCTTTATATCATCCCACGTCTCGTTTCCGACGTAAAAAATCTTAAAGTCTTCCGCTTCGTCAATAACCTTAGTATAGGCGTTAACTTCCGCTTGAATGGCGTGAGTGCTGCCGTAAACCGTTAGCGTCGTTTGCATAATTTCTTTCCCGTCGGTCGGCAGACCGTAAACTTTATCATCTTCTACGTTAAGGGGATTTCCTTTTCCGTACGTTGCGGATTCTATTTGCTCGCCAAGCAAATTACCTAACGTTTTCCCTCCGATAATATCGCCGTCTAATGCGGAAAAATTGTCTAATTTATCAAGGGTTATCACCGTATGTTTTACGTATATCGGTATGATTTTTTCATACACGTTTCCGGACGCGCCCGTAAACGTAACCGTCAATTCGGAATACCCCGCACGCCCGTTAGACTGCAACGTGTTGCCGCTAAATTTTACGTATTCCGCTCCGTGCGTAATAGAATACGAAGGAACGGCGGCAACACCGCTTTCTTTACACGTAATGCTAAAAGTCTGTTCGGTATCGTCTAACGAAAAAAGAACCAACTCTCCGTCCAACCCGTTATTAAGCGCAATCTCGATATTTTCAATAACCTTAACCGTTATCGTTTTAGTAGTCGAAACGTCTTCTACTCCTTGCCATTTGGCTTTGACGATTATCTGCGTTTCTCCCACCTTTATCGGCGTAAAAATACCATCCGTAACCGTACCGACGGATGTATCCCCTACGGTGTAAGTTACTTCTGCGTCCTGAAAACTGAGTCCGTTAAAAACGATAACCGTGCTTAAATCAAGAAAAGTGTTTTTCGCAATTTGTACTCTATCCCCTTCGACCGCGGGTATTTTAAGCATAGGCTCTTGACCGTTTAGGCTTACGTTTACCTTACACGAATCGCTGTCTTGTCCGCGACTTACGATTACTTCCGCTTGACCGATTCCGACTGCGGTAACTAAACCCTTATCGTTTACCGTCGCAACGCTGTTGTTTGAACTTTCGTAAACGATTTCCAATCCGTTTTCTATATCGCATTTCGTCGTTAATAATTTCTTTTCGCCGACAGTCAGCGAAACGGTTTTCTCGGACAAATGAATAGTTGAAGAACGAGGTCCATCGTCTCCGCAACTACAACCCAAGCCCAATGCAATGCATAAGCACGAAAGGATTATTAAACCCCAAAAACTTATCTTTCTCATTTTATCATCTCCTCCTTATTGTAATCCGTTAAGCCATTCTTTAACGGTTCCGCCATGCTGGTCTAACGCCATTCCTTCTAATCCCATCCATTCTATATCGTAATATAATCTGTCTATATATTCTTTTTTAGTCGATTCTTTTATAACGGACGAATGGCAAGACAACGTTATATACATTACCGAAATACATTCGGATTCTATATGCTGACAGATTTTTTCGTATTTTTCGGGCGCAACGTCTTTCAAAACGTTTGCCTTTTCTTTTATAGCGTCTAACTTCGCCATCCAGTTATCTAACATAAGAATCGGCCAATACATACTTTTTTCCAACGTTGCAAACATCGCTTTCATTTTGTATTCTTCTAATATGACTTTATTGTAATACGTTCTCATTTCATAGAACATACTCATCATTTCACTACTCGCAGGACCGTACATAGCGTCAAAATATTTTTGCAAAAGTTCTCCCGCGTCTAAAGAAGTGTCCCAAGTCATCTTGCAATACAAATAGTTTTTAAGATTGTTCCATGCGGTTAGCGTTCCTTTCGTCTGTTCCTGAAACTGAATGAACATTTGCTTGTTGCTTCTGTTTGCAAACCACGCGAAACTTCCGTCTAAAAAACTATTGAAAGAATCGTACATCCACATATAGTTTCTAAAATTAGTTCCGTACAACCAAAATAGAACGTTATTGGATAAGTCCGTCCACATTTCAATGTTATCGCGCGACCTTTTATTGTCTTCGTGCCAAAATTCAATCTGATTGTTAAAATCGCTTAACGCTAAATATACGCCGACGTTTTTATGTATCGCGATATCCGGATGATTAGGTTCGTATTTTTCCGTCTCGGCATTATACTTTGCCGGCGCGCTTAACGTATATTGATACGCAAAGAAATAATAAGTGAAATCTTCCCGCTTAAATTGGGAATTCTCCGGTAAATCCATCCACGCGTTCACGGTTTCCGCAAGGTCGTTCATAAAAACGATATAAACGCCTACGATACCGCCGTATTTTTGCGTTAATTCATGACATTTTGAACACGTACAATACTCGTAATTGTCTTGTTGCGTAAGGGATACGGCGTTATAATAAGGATATTCTTCGGGTGTGTATAATTTAAGACTGTTTTCCACTTTTTTCGCACACTCTTCTACCATTAACTTATATTCGTCTTCGTTTCCGTGCGCAGTAAAGCATAACTCGCTTCCATTATCGGAAAACCAAGCGGGATGATCTCCTTTATAAGTTGCAATAGGAAGATAAGTAAGCGAATTCGTAGAAGCCCTTGCTCCCGCATACGTATTAAAATCTTTATGTATGGGCATTATATTGCTTCCGCGTTGACCGTTAACGCGCATTCTATTAGCATACGTGTTTTCGGTATACACCGTACTATCGTTAAGGAAGAGATTATTGCTTCCCGCTCTATGATCGAAATCCGGAATATCCGTTACGTCAAAGTTTAATAGTTTTACGTCTTTAACGTTAGTTTTAATATCCATACAATCGAGATAATAGTAATCAAAATCAAACATTATAGACATATAATCGTATACGCTGTATAACGTACCCGTCTCCGAACCGCCGTAAATGTAAATACTTTTATCTTTGGTTACTATGCGGCATCCGTCTCTACCGAGAATTTTCTTTTTTTCGGCAATATCGGTATTCTCTTTTGCGAGAGAAGTTTCTCCTATGGAAATATATTTAGCCGTACTGCTATGGCTAAGCCCCGTATCCGCTACGACGTTAAGTACCACGTCGGTTGCCTCGCTGAATAATTCCACAAACTCTTTGGCGGCAGTTCTTTCAACCGCCTTAGCGTTTTCCGGTATTATAACGCTATAATCGCTTCTACCGTTTTTAAGAATGTAATCGCCCGTCTCCATAGCGGTGAAAACGTGTGTACCGTTATATTTTTCACGGTTTCCTATAACCACTTCGCTATTTTCCGGATTATCCGTATTTTCCGTCGGCTTACCGCAACTTACGGAAAAAATAGTTATTATGCCAAGTAATAAAGCAATAATTCGTTTCATTATTTTCATTTTTTCACCCCTTTATTCAACGACAACGGTATAGTAAACTGACGTATAATTGTTGTCGGTGTCTATGCAGTAATACACGATGCGATAAACGCCCTTTGATTCTGCGATAAATTCACTTATTTCACCCGAGACGTAAACTCCCGAAGGCTTATATAACGCCACGTACGACTTTAATTCCGACGTTTCGGTCTCCCCGTCGGAAACGGAATAGCCCGATACTTTCACCGTATCGCCGAGATTAACTCTTATCGCTTCTTCGGGAGAAACGTTCGTTAAAGTAATCGTCGGAGGACGACGGTCGTAAACCCTTATCGTGTACCCGATAGAATCGCTTCTACCGTTCTGGTCGGTGTAAGAATAAATTACGCTATAATTTCCGTATTGTGTAAGTTTTACACTATAATCCGTATCGGTATCGCACTGTTCGTTCAGAATCGTACCGTCCGTTGCCCTAGCATAAGATCCGTCAGGCATTTTCACGGTAAACTTCGCATTTGCTTTAAGGTAAGGAGTCATAACGTCAACGATTTGAGCGCGATCGAATAGTACTTCATCGTTAATCGCCCATGAACCTTGTTTTAACTCTTTGATATATATTATCGGTTTAGACTGGTCGGCTGAACCATCGCTGAACTTTTGCTCTCCGATTTTTCTTATTATAAATTGAGAATCGGCTTCCGCTCCGACGATGCTAACTTCCAAAAAGATTTTATCGCTGTTAAAATTAGAGTCCCACTTAAAAGAATTGCTCGTTGCGCCGTCGTAGAACGCTTTTTGGCTTTCGTCGTAATAGACGTTATGCGTTATGCCGACGAAGTTTTTTCTTAAAGATTTAACCCGCTCGTCGTTTACGGTAAACATTGCCGTTCCGCCGTCGTTACGGTATTCTATACAAACGGACTTCTCGTTATCGTAAAAATCGATTAAACGAATGGAAATCGCGTCAATTTTCCCATACCCCGCGGGAACGCTAAATTCCAAATTAAAAGAAGACAAGGATATTACGTTAACGAATTCGATATCAGTCTTAGCGGACGAATTTTTCACCGTAAACTGCATTCCGTCGTAAACGGCGGATTTTTCGGCTTCGGTCGCAAAATATTTTTCGAGCGCCACGGCGTCTTTGCCAAAACCTACGTCGACGACGTCGAAACTGTCCGTTTCTTTATAAGAAGATCCGACAACGAATTTGAAAC
>CAZNWP010000084.1:0-5578 GCA_964576995.1 uncultured Christensenella sp.
AAGATAAAGAAACTTTCATATTTGTTATCTCCCGTTATTTTCTATTGAATTGATTTAAGAATTTTACGTTGTTTTCAAATAAAGTTCTTATATCGGATATTCCGTATTTAATCATGGTAATTCTTTCAATTCCTAAACCGAACGCAAGTCCCGAATAAACGTCGGAATCTATTCCGCTCATTTCGAGAACTTTTTTATTTACGACGCCCGCGCCGAGAATTTCTATCCAACCCGTACCTTTACAAAGGCTGCAACCCTTGCCGTGGCACTTACAACAAGTAACGTCGACTTCTACGCTAGGTTCCGTAAACGGAAAATACGACGGACGGAATCTCGTTTTCGTTTCCGAATCGAATACCGTTTTAACGAAGTCGTCGAGCAATCCTTTAAGATCGCAAAGCGAAACGCCTTTATCCACGACGAGTCCTTCTATCTGATGGAACATCGGCGAGTGAGAAGCGTCGTCGTCCGCGCGGTATACGCGTCCCGGACTTAATATCTTTATGGGCGGTTTTTTATTCTCCATCGTTCTTACCTGTCCCGGCGAAGTATGCGGTCTTAACAATATATTATCACTGAAATAAAACGTATCCTGCATATCTCTGGCGGGGTGATCTTTCGGAATATTAAGCGCTTGGAAACAATAATAGTCGCTATCTATTTCGGGTCCTTCGAAAATTTCGAAGCCTAGTCCCGTAAACGCGTCGATTATCTGATTTTTAACGATATTAAGCGGGTGTAAATTCCCGCATGCTTGCGGTTTTACGGGCAAAGTTACGTCTACCGCTTCTTTTAAGAAACGGTTTTTCAACTCATCGTCTTTCAATTCTTTTTCTTTAACGGAAAAAAACGCTTCGATTTCGCCCTTTAAAAGGTTTACCTTTTTACCGAATTCCGCGCGTAGTTCGGCGGGTATTTCTTTCATTCCGCGAAGCAACGCCGTTACTTCGCCGTTCTTCCCCGTAAACTTTGCTTTTAAGTCGGAAAGAAGTTTTACCGACTTAATTCTCGAAAGTTCTTCTTTCGCTTTAACTTTTAATTCTTCAAACTTGTCCATACTGTTTCTCCTAAAAAAATAACGCCCCAAATAGGGCGTTATCAACGCGTTACCACCTAATTCGTCCGCTTTCATAATAGCGAACCTCTATATCCCGTAACGGAGATAACCCGTCCTCGCTTAGTCTTTTTAAATTTCGGCGAAGCCGCTACGGAGTGAATACCGTGCCTTACGCGTAAAAACCTTTCAGCCACGGGTTTTTTCTCTATAATACACGCAAATTTTGCACGTCTGTCTCCGTCGACGCGTTTTATATAATTTTAACTCGCTATTATTATAAAATAAAAAAAACGTAATGTCAAGTAAAGAACTTTAACTTTTATTAAAAAGCCCGCCGTTTAAGTAAATTTCGGGAACTTCCCCCGCGATAACCGCTTCACAAATCAAAACTTTAGCGTCGTACGATTGAATTTTGCGGTTTAACGGAAAATCGATTTTAACTTCGGTTATAATCTTAGCATATATAGAATGTAAAGTTTGATTTATCCCCGTCGAATTAAAATCACTTTCAAATTCGCACGTAACGGTCGAAACGGTAAGCGCATTAAACTTCGTATCCGGTCCCATCCCCGACAATAAAGTTAAGCCGCTATACGCAAATAAGGGAATATCAACACCCTTTTTCAAATTCTCCTCTAAAATAATTTGCGTGCCGTCGGCTATTTTTCTACCGAGAACGTTCGTTTTATAGGTATTTGCGGTTATCAATCGTATTTTCCCCTCGGAATCTTTTTCCGTCGTAATTAAATCGTCGTATAAAACCGTGTTGCTAAGCGTTGCGATAATAGCCGCGTTGACGCTTTTAACGCTTACCGCACCGCATTTATCCGCGCAAACCGTTATAACGTTTTCGGTAACGACGCGTTTATAATAAGCAAATACGGCAACGAAAGCGAGAATAATCGTAATAAATCTTAACTTTCCCCTTTTCCGCCGCTTTCGCTTTTTGGCGTAATATATGTTTTCGTCTACACATTCTATCATAATAATAAAATATATTACGTTTTGCGAGTTTTATGACGGAAAGAAGTTAAGTTTAATTCTTTTTAGAACGCGCCTTAAACACCAAGGATACGAGATAACCGAATACGATAGCGGCGGTTATCCCCATGCCCGCGGCGGTTATCCCGCCCGTTATCGCCTTAAATAAACTCTCTTTCGCGCCTTCCATAGCCCCTTTCGAGAGTAAATACCCGAAACCACATATAGGTACGGTTGCACCTGCGCCTGCAAAATCCACGAGGTATTGATACAATCCCACCGCTTGGAGCAATACACCGGCAAGCAAAAATGTTACGAGTATTCTCGCGGCGGTCATTTTCGTGAAGTTTATCAAAAGTTGCGCCACCGTACAAATCGCGCCGCCCACGGCAAAAGCCTTTATATACATTAAAAATATTTCCATTATTCTGCCTCTACGCAAACCGCATGCGCTATCGCAGGAATACTTTCGCCTTGTTGAGACGAAAGCGACGATAATAACGCGCCCGTCGCCATAAGAATTATTTTTTTGAATTTTTTCTTTTTCAACCCGTCGAAAAGATAAGAACAAAACACTAGCGACGAGCACCCCGCTCCGCTACCGCCTTGATATTCCTCTTCCGAAATATTATAAACGAGTTCACCGCAATCGACGTGCCGACTGCTTATATCACATCCCTTTTCCCACGTTAAATCTTTTAATATCCTCGAACCCAACGCCCCGAGATCGCCGCTTACTATTAAATCGTAATCTTCGGGAAGCGTTTTCGTATCTTCGAAAAAAGTAATAAGGCAATCACTTGCGGCGGGAGCCATAGCCGCGCCCATATTATTTGCGTCCATAACGCCGTAGTCGACGATTTTTCCGACGGTCGCCGCGGTTATTTTCGGTCCACTTCCGAGAAGCGAAAGAACGCAAGCTCCCGCGCCCGTTACCGTCCATTGTGATTGAGGAGGACGCGTACAACCGAGTTCGAGCGGAAAACGGTATTGTCTCTCCGCCGATGAAAAATGACTGCTCGTCGCGCAAACTACGTTTTGCATATATCCGCCGTCAACGAACGTCGAACCGACGGTTAACGCCTCCGTAAACGTCGCGCAAGCGTTATAAACGCCTAAATACCCAGTATCGAAGTTGCGCGCGGAAAACGTCGAGGATATAATTTGATCGAGCAAATCGCCCGATATTATAGCATCTACGTCATTCTCTTTTTTACCCGCGTGAAGCATCGCGTTTTTTATTACGGTAAAAAGCATTCTGCTTTCGGCTTTTTCGTAAGATTTTTCGCCGTATATATCGTCGAATAACTTCGTTTCGATAAACCTTCCCATGCTCCCCGCACATTCTTTAGGTCCGGCGATTGAAGAAACCGAAATTATTTTCGGATTACGCTTAAAGAAAACCGTTCTCATAAAAACAACCCGTATCCTATATAATAGACGATTCCGACGAGTACGCTCGAAGCAACGCCGAAAACGATAATCGGTCCCGCTATTACGAACATTTTCGCGGCAACGCCGTAAACGAACCCTTCCGTCTTAAACTCCATAGCGGGCGACACGACGGAATTAGCAAATCCCGTAATCGGAACGATAGAACCGCCTCCCGCGTATTTGCCTATTCTGTCGTATACGCCGAACCCCGTCAATATCGCGCCGAGAAAAATTAAAACGGCGGAAACGTATCCCGCGAGTTCGTCGCCCGAAAGCCCTACGGCGTATTCGAAGAAAAATCTGATCGATTGACCGATGCAACAAATTAAGCCTCCTACCCAAAAAGACCTGAACAAAGATCGTGCTTCGTTCGTTCTCGGAGATACGGCGGAAACGTATTTAAGATAGTTTGCGTTTACGCAATCTTTAGAAGTTTTCATTTTTAATCTCCTTTTTTACAAAATCTTTCGTCAACGTTTCGCGTTGATCGTTCGTTTTTAAGTATTCGTATTCGCTAAATTTTTTCATATCGAAAATAATATGAGTAAAATTTTTCTTTATATGCGAAAAAAAACGACTAAAACTTAAGCCGTATTTTTTCTATTATCTTATTTTCAAGTCGCGAAATCTGAACTTGCGAAACGCCGAGACTTTCGGCAATTTCGCTTTGAGTTTTATCTCTGTAATACCTTAAAATAATAATTTTCTTTTCCCGCTCGCTTAAATCGTCTATTATTTTAGACAACTGAATTTTGTTGAGAACGTTTTCTTCGTTATCGTCGTACGGAATTTTATCTATAAGTTCTTGCCCTTCTTCGTCGTCCTCGAATTTATCGAAGATTGAAAGAGGCATTTTAGAACTATCGAGAGCGACGACGACTTCCTCTTCGGTTATGTCGAATTTCTTCGCTATTACTTCCGCGCTCGGCGAGGCGTTATTTTCCGTTTGATACGCGTCTATAAACCTATTTATTTTGTTCGCGAGAATTTTAAGCGTTCTCGACACCTTTATCGCTCCGTTATCACGTATAAAACGTTTAATTTCGCCTATAACCATCGGAACTGTATAAGTCGAAAACTTCACCCCGAACGTTTCGTCGTAGTTTTTAACGGCTTTCAGAAAGCCTATACACGCAATTTGATATAAGTCATCGTATTCGACGCCTTTACCCTTAAAACGTCTTATAATGCTTTTAAGAAGCGGTGCGTTATTTACGAATATAACTTCTTTAGCGTGTTCGTCTCCCGCTTTGGCTTTTCTTACGTAATCGAGAGTTTCTTTTTGTCCAAGCATACGTTAACCGTCGTCTTTTATTTTTTTTACCATATAAACGTCGGTTCCCTTGCCTTTTTCGGAATAAACTTTCACGTCGTCCATAAAAGTCCTCATTATGGTAAAACCCATTCCCGAACGCTCGTCCGAGGCTTTCGTCGTATAAAAAGGTTCGGAGGCGGCGGAAACGTCGTCGATACCGACGCCCTCGTCGGAAACGTTTATATGTAATTCGTCGTTTACAATCTCTACTTGCATAGTGATTTCACCGACTTTATCGGGATAAGCGTGAACTATACAATTAGTTACCGCTTCGCTTACCGCGGTTTTAACGTCCGAAATTTGGGCAATACTCGGATTTAAAGATAACGCGAATATTCCCGCGACGGATCTGGCGAACGACTCGTTCTCCGAAAGCGATAAAAACGTGATTTTCATTTTATTATTCATAATTTACTCCTTAATACTTGGGCATTATATTATATAAGCCGGCAAGTTGTATAACTTTCTCAGTCGCAACCGACGCACCCGTTATGTACGCGGGAACGTTAAACTGCCGCAACTTTTTATACCTTCCGATAAGCAAGCCGATTCCGGTACTATCCATAAACGATAACCCCGACAAATCGAAAACGACTTTTTCGGTGTTAATGTTATCGGAAAGAAGTTTGTCTAAAATATCTTTAACCTTAGAAGCGGAACACTCGTCGAGTTCTCCGTCCACGTAAACGGTAAAAGTATCTTTCGATTTTCTGTATTTAATATTCATATAACCTCTCCTTAACGGTTTCCCGAACATCATACCAAAAAGCGAAAGATATAATATGTAAAAG
>CAZNWP010000085.1:0-5164 GCA_964576995.1 uncultured Christensenella sp.
GACGCGATTAAGGGTATGGAAGTCGTGGGCTTCGTCGAGGAAATATTTTAACGGTATATAATACCGTAAAAAATTTTCTTTTACCTATTAAATTGCTTGACAATTTTTTGCTTCGCGACTATAATATGATTAACCTATTAAAGTAGTGGGTAAATAAATATTAAGGAGAAGCAAAGAAATGGCTAAAATTTACAATTCTGCGGCGGAACTCGTCGGAGGCACGCCACTGTTAGAACTTAAACGTACCGAAGAAAAGTACGGGTTAAAAGCGAAGATTTTCGCAAAACTCGAATACTTTAATCCCGCGGGCTCGGTTAAAGATCGTATCGCTAAACACATGATAGAGACCGCGGAAAAGTCGGGCGCGTTAAAAAAGGGTGCGACGATTATCGAACCTACTTCCGGCAATACCGGAATAGGTATAGCCGCGATTGGTGTGGCGAAAGGTTATAAAGTCGTGATAGTTATGCCCGATTCTATGTCGGTGGAACGCCGTAAACTTATAAAGGCTTACGGTGCGGAGATCGTATTAACCGAGGGCGCGAAAGGTATGAAAGGCGCAATCGCGAAAGCGGAAGAAATCGCAAAAGAAGTCGGCGGATTCGTTATGGGGCAATTCGTAAACCCCGCAAACCCCGCCGCTCATTACGCGACGACGGGACCGGAAATATACGCCGATACGGACGGAAAAGTCGACGTATTCGTAGCGGGCGTCGGAACCGGTGGAACGATTAGCGGAACGGGTAAGTACTTAAAAGAAAAAATCGACGGCGTAAAAGTCGTGGCGGTTGAACCCGCTTCTTCGCCCGTGCTGTCGAAAGGCGTGGCGGGCGCGCATAAAATACAGGGGATAGGCGCGGGGTTCGTTCCCGATACGCTCGATACTTCCGTGTACGACGAAATAATAACCGTAGAGGACGACGACGCTTTCGTTTACGGTAGAGCGTTATGCGCACAAGAAGGAATTCTCGTCGGAATATCGTCCGGCGCGGCGTTAAAAGCGGCTATAACCGTTGCCGAACGCCCCGAAAACGAGGGTAAAAACGTCGTCGTTCTTTTCCCCGATAGCGGAGACAGGTATTTATCGGGACCGCTTTTTAGCGAATAAGGCGGTGTAAATTATGCTCGTTTCAACTCGCGGAAGATACGCGCTTCGTCTTATGATAGACTTGGCGGAGTGCGGGGAAAGATTTGTTCCGCTTAAAGAAATATGCGAAAGGCAGGAAATATCCGTTAAGTATCTCGAACTTATCACGGCGGACTTGGTGAAAGCGGGGCTCGTCGTCGGCGTAAGCGGAAGGAAAGGAGGATACAAACTCAACGTCGATCCTTCGGTTTGTACCGTTAAAGACGTGCTTGCGGTAACCGAAGGCGACGTCGCGCCCGTCTCGTGTCTTAAAGACGACGTTAACGCTTGTCCTCGTGCGGACGATTGTCGAACGCTTCCGCTCTGGGAAAAACTTTACGGCGTTATAGACGAGTTTTTCGGCGGCGTAACGATTGCGAGTCTTTGTAAAAATTCTTAAACGTTATTTATAATAAAGTTTTGCGAACGTTTTCGGGGCGACGGTTTTCCGTCGCCCCGAAAAAATCTTTGCTTAAAACGCTAAATAAAAAGAAAAATTCTTTAAAAATCGCAATAAGTAAAAAATTAAACGTTTTTTGACTATTAAAGTCTTGCGTTTTTTGTTTCGATGTGGTACAATATCAAAGAATTTTAATGTGTAAGTATGGTTTTATAACCGTAATAGGAGATTATTTTATGAAGTATACTTTTGAAAAAGCCGAAAAAAGCACGGTTAAGATAACGATCGATCTTAACGAAAAAGAGTGGAACGAAGCAATCGACTCCGCTTATAACAAAACTAAGGGCAGATATTCTATGCCCGGTTTCAGAAAAGGTAAAGTTCCCAAACATCTTTTGGAAAGCACTTACGGCAAGGGTATTTTTTACGAAGAAGCGATAAATCAAGCGTTTCCTAAATATTATTCCGAAATTCTCGAAAAGGAAACGTCTATATTCGCGGTTGCGGCTCCCGATCTCGACGTTAAGAAAATAGACGACAAGTCGCTTTCTCTCGTTGCAATCGTTCCCGTTAAACCCGAAGTCGTTCTCGGAGATTATACGGGTATAAAGTTTGATAAAGTTGAGTATAATGTAAAGGACGAGGACGTCGAAAACGATATTAAACGTTTGCAAGAGAGCCGTTCGAGATTGGTTGACGTAACCGACAGAGCGGTTGAAAACGGAGATACGGTAATTATCGACTATTCGGGTTCGGTAGACGGAGTTAAGTTCGAAGGCGGCACGGCGGAAAAACAAACGCTCGTTATCGGCAGCGGTTCTTTTATCCCCGGTTTCGAAGAACAGATTATCGGTATGAAAATCGGCGAAGATAAAGATATTAACGTTAAATTCCCCGAAGAATACCACGCGGAAAATCTCAAAGGCAAAGACTCGGTTTTCGCGATTAAACTTCACGAGATAAAAAAGAAAGAACTTCCCGATGTAAACGACGAGTTTATTAAAGACGCTGCGGGTGCGGAATCCGTCGACGCTTATAAAAAGGAAGTCAGAGAACGTCTTGAAAAACAAAATAAAGATAGAGCGGATAGAGAAATCGAAGATAAAATCGTCGAAAAAATCACCGAAAACGCTACCGTCGAAATTCCCGACGCTATGATCGAAAGTCAAATCGACAATATGGTTCGCGAAATGGAATACAGACTTTCTTATCAAGGACTTAAACTCGCCGACTACTTAAAGTATATCGGACAAACGATGGAAGATTACAGAAAGAATTACCGCGAGCAAGCCGAGAAAATCGTTAAATCTCAGCTCGTCATCGGTAAGGTTATCGAGGTCTTGAATATCGAAGCGACGGACGAAGAAGTCGACGCTAAAATAGAAGAAATGGCGAAGGCGCAAGGTAAAAAAGTTCCCGACCTCAAAAAGAATACGGGCGCGAGACAACTCGACTATATTAAAAACGAGATAATCGTTAAAAAACTTTTCGATACGCTTAAAAAAGAGAATATCATAGAATAATTTTTTCAGGAGAGTAAAATGGATATAAAGAATACCGTCGTGCCTTACGTTATAGAAAATACGGGCAAAGGCGAAAGAAGTTACGACATTTATTCCAGACTGTTAGAGGACAGAATTATATTTTTAACGGGCGAAATCAACGACGCCGTGGCTGACGCGGTAGTCGCGCAACTTATTTTGCTTGAAAGCAGAGATCCCGATAAAGATATTTGCCTTTACATTAACAGTCCGGGCGGAAGCGTAACCGCGGGACTTGCGATTTACGATACGATGAATTACATTAAATGCGACGTCAGCACTATTTGTATCGGACTTGCCGCGAGTATGGGCGCGTTCTTGTTATCCAGCGGGGCGAAGGGCAAAAGATACGCCCTTCCCAACTCCGAAATAATGATACATCAACCGCTCGGCGGAGCGCAAGGGCAGGCGAGCGATATTAAAATTCAAGCCGATCATATCATTAAGACGAAAAAACGTCTCAACTCGATTCTCGCTAAAAATAGCGGCAAACCCTACGAAGAGGTTGAAAAGGATACCGACAGAGATAACTATTTGTCGGCGGAAGAGGCTAAAGACTACGGACTTATCGACGAGATTTTCGTCAAACGCCCGTAATTACGGAGAAGTATGAAAAATAACGAAGATCAATTATATTGTTCGTTTTGCGGAAAACCCAAAGAACTCGTTAAACGCCTCGTTGCGGGGCCTAACGGTATTTATATATGCGACGAGTGCGTCGAGGTTTGCCGTGAAATAATGAAAGAGGACGAACGGAGACGTTCTACGCCGCAAAAGGTGGAGTTGTTAAAACCCGCCGAAATTAAAGCCCGTCTCGACGAGTTTATCGTGGGGCAGGACGAAGCGAAAAAGGTTCTTTCCGTCGCCGTATATAATCATTATAAAAGAATTAACGCCGCCGAGGACAAAAAAAAGGACGACGTCGAAATAGACAAGAGCAATATACTTTTGCTCGGTCCTACGGGATCGGGTAAGACTTTACTTGCGAAGACTCTCGCTAAAGTCTTAGAAGTTCCTTTCGCCGTAGCCGACGCCACGACGCTTACCGAAGCGGGATACGTCGGAGAGGACGTTGAAAACATATTGCTTAAACTCATACAAAACGCCGACTACGATATCGAAAAGGCGCAAAAGGGCATTATCTATATAGACGAAATCGATAAGATTGCGAGAAAATCCGAAAACGTTTCCATCACGCGCGACGTTTCGGGTGAAGGCGTTCAACAAGCGTTGCTTAAAATTATCGAAAGCACCGTTGCGAGCGTTCCTCCTCAAGGCGGAAGAAAACACCCGCAACAAGAGTGCATTAAAATCGACACGACGAACATTTTGTTTATTTGCGGCGGAGCGTTCGTTGGTCTCGACGATATAATCGCGAAGAGAAAAGAAGGCGCATCGTTAGGCTTCGGCGGTAACGTAGGAAAAATCAAGGATAAAGACGAGTACGCGGTAATACGCGACGTTACGCCTCAAGACTTGATTAAGTACGGTTTAATCCCCGAATTCGTCGGACGTATTCCCATAACCGTGGGACTGCACCCGCTCGACGAAAACGCGCTCGTCAATATTCTCACTGCGCCGAAAAACGCGCTCGTTAAACAGTATAAACGTTTAATCGGTCTCGACAACGTAGAACTCGAAATAACCGACGCGGCAATCACCGCCGTGGCTAAACGCGCTATTCAGTTAAAAACGGGGGCGAGAGGTCTTAGAAATATTTTGGAAAATCTTATGATTGACACGATGTACGATATACCGTCCGAAACGGATATCGAAAAGGTTATCGTGGACGAGGATGTCGTAGTTAAGGGTGAAAAACCCAAGATAATCAAAAAAATCGCGTAATCGACAAAATTTTCAAAAATTTTTCGTAAATCAATGAAAAACGTTTGACATTGCCTAATATATTTTATATAATATATAGGCTGTGTAATTTGGGTTGATACGGGAAGTTACTGAAATTCGCTCGTCGAAAGGGCGACAGATAATTTCCGTTGACAAGTGTGAAAGCAAGACTTTCGCGACTAACTTCAATAAAAGATTAGGGTAAATCATTCGCAGCGACTTAAAAAGTTAAGTATCGGCGAATGATTTTTT
>CAZNWP010000086.1:0-5054 GCA_964576995.1 uncultured Christensenella sp.
CATTCGTTGCCTTGACATATTTCTACTTCCTCTTCTTCGTATTCTTCTTCGTGTTTAGGATAGTTATATTCTTCATATTTTGTTGCATAATATTCCTCCGCAATACTTTCTACATCATTCATTTTTTACTCCTCCTTTCCACTTATATATTCTCTCATTTTATTAGTTAAAAATTGATTTTGTGATATTCCTTTTTCTTTGCATTTTTGTTTAAATAATTCAAAATCTTCTTTTGGAAATGTTTTATTATATAATATAATTGTTCCACTACTATGCGCAAAAGTCGTGTTTTGCGCATAGTTAAATATAATCCCCTTTGAGTAAAAAATTTTGTTTTAAGGAAGTTTTTAAGCGTTATGAAAGAAAAATCCTTCTACGAAAACCGCGAAATTCAATGTTCAGACAGAGCAAACGAAATCGTTCACGCCCTGCCTTATTACGTCAACGATTTTTTTATCGGCGTCGAACCGAGAACTTCCGCTTTAACGCGATTAAATTACGCCTACGATTTACGCGTATTTTTTGATTTTTTAACTAAAAAGGTTTTTAGAGACAAGAAAATTAACGAGATTGAATTAACGGATTTGGATAAACTTACCTCTTCGGATTTCGAATATTTTTTAAGTTATCTCAATCACTACACTATAAACGACAAACAAGAACGTTGTACCGAGACTGGCAAAGCCAGAAAGTTGTCTACTCTGCGCGCTTTTTATAAGTTTTTTTTCAATAAAAATATGCTTAGCGCAAACACCCCAACTAAGGTTTTAATGCCAAAAATCCACGATAAAGAGATAATTAGGCTCGATTCTAACGAAAAAACCGACGAAATCGGTGATATGCTTTACACCGTCGAAAGCGGCGACGGATTAACGAAAAAACAATTCGGCTATCATAAATTGACGGGAACGCGCGATACGGCTATTATTACCCTATTCCTTGGTACGGGTATTCGTATTAGCGAATTAGTCGGGCTTAACGTCGACGATATCGATTTAAATTCTAACAGTTTCGTCGTTACGCGAAAAGGCGGCAACCGTGCTGTTTTATACTTTAACGACGACGTTAAAAACGCCTTAAACGACTATATTATCTCGCGAAAAGGCGAAAACGAAGCGCATATAAACGAACCTGCTTTGTTTTTATCCTTGCAAAATAAGCGCATTTCCGTAAGACAAGTACAAGAACTCGTTAAAAAATACGCTAAAATCGTCTCCCCTTTAAAAAAAATCACGCCGCACAAATTGAGAAGTACTTTCGGCACTAACCTATATAGGCAAACGGGCGATATTTACGTCGTTGCCGACTGTTTAGGACATAAGGACGTTAATACCACTAAAAAACACTACGCCGCTCTTTCCGACGACGTACGAAAAAACGCCGCTAAAAATATGGCAATTTCTCCTAAAACAGTTAAATAATCGCTATAATAAAATTTACGCTCCGCAAAAAATCTTACGGAGCGTTAAATTTGCAATTATATTAGGTTTTTTAAGGTTATTTAAGGTTGCTTAAAAGTTTTTTTCCTTCGTCGATAATAAGTTCGGCTACGCCTGATTTAAAACTTGACGAACCCGTTTCGTATCCGCCCTCGTCGTACGCTTCTTTCATCGGGAAATAACCTTCGCTACCGTTAGTTAAACAGCAAGGACAAATCATTCTCCAACCGTCCGTCTCTTTAATACCTCTGCCTATCCCCGTGAAAGGTTCACCGGGGATTCCGACGAACGCAATATCGCCTATCGCAACGCACGAAAGAGGCATTTCGAAGAAGTCGGGACCGTGTTCGAGTTTAACTTTACGCTCGGATTCCGCAACGATGGTAGTAAGCATCATTCCTTTATAAGGAATTTCGTTATCCTTGCCCGCTTTGTGAAGTTCGTTATACCGTATCGCAAGCGGCATTTCCTCCGCGGTAGGTTTATTTGACGGTACTTTTATATCGCGTTGCATAAATTGAATATTATCTACGTCAATGTATTCGACTTTATCGTAAACTTGCATTACCGCGCCCGTAACGACTTTACCCATATGTTTAGCGTGTCCGTAACCTCTTTCAACATCGTCGAAGTCAAGGAACATATCGTTAAGATCCCCGCCTCTGGGATGAACGTTTACGTGATTTACGTCGCCTAACGCACCGTTAAAGAATATACATTTTACGTTTTCCAACGCTTTTTCCGTATATTTTCTCAAAAACCCGGGCCAGTCCGCAGAAATTTTATTACCGCCAACGACGTCAGGATGGTCAGCAAAGTTGACGACGACGACCGTTTCCGCTCCGTCCCTGTCAAAACGTATAACGTTTACTCTTTCGTCGACGTCGCCGATCGGTGCAACGATATCGGGATTATCGGGGCCGGGGTTAGTCGCAACCGAACCGTCTTTCATTTTGAAACGTCTTACGAAACTTATATTGGGCGCAACTCCAACGCCTATACCCGTTTTTGCGGGCTTCATATCAGCAATTGCAAAAACGGACGCGTCAATCGCTCTTTTGCAAAGAAATTCTTTATATTCGTCTTCGAGTTTTCCGTCGCCTGCATCGGGATCTGTTATAGGTGGCATCGACGGACCCGTATGCGTATGCGTAGCGGAAATGAAAATCGCTTCCGTCGGCACGCCTGTTTTTTCAGAAATACGGGCTCTAAATTCGTTTAGAATGCTTGCCCTTATCCCACAATTGTCAACGGTTAACAATAATACGGTTTTATCCTTTACACTAGCGGCAACCGCGTTTACTTCGAGATCGTCTAAAACACCGTCCGCCAAACGAATCTTAAAATATCCGCTTATATTTATTCCCATCGGAGGTGTAACGTTTACTCTTGAAAATCCAACCTTCAACAAGTTTATGTCTGACATAATTCACCTTAAAAAACTTAGGATAAATGCGATTTTCCACATTTATCCAAAGTGAGATTTATTAGTAACCTACTTTCTCCCAGCATTCGAACGGAGCGGCAATTTCATCGCTTACCAAAACTTGAGTTTTCATAAGTTGAAGCATAGAACTCGGAACGAGCGGAGTTACGGGGCCGTGCAATACGAGACGAGAAGTCATTCTCTGCCAAGACGAGAACGTATTGTTGGTGAGAAGAGCATGTACTTCTATTCTCTCCCTCGCGTTCTTTACGTCAACGGGACCGATCGTCGCCGCTTTTGGAGGAACGTCTTGAATGTAACCCGACTGACCGAATACGCCGTGCAAAGAATTTTGCGCAACCGTCAACGGATGAAGCGTTACGATTCTCGCTTTCATAGAAAGATATTCGTCCATATCTTTCGCGCAAGTAAATTCGCTTACGGGATCGATGAACGCCATGTGCCCCGTCCACCCCGGAGAAGAACTGCAAATATCCGCGCCGCCTTCGCCCGTTTCGGTAATCATATCCGAATACGAAGCGATATTTTTATCCGTCGGATAATGAACCTGAGATAAAGGCATACGCAATTTTTCGTCGATTTGATAAACGAGATATTTAAGCATAGAATGTGCAAATCCCGCTTTATACGTTTCGGGAGCGATATGACCTTGATCGTCCGCCCATTCGTCCATAGCGAAAATATGAACGTTTCTGCAATCAACTTTAAAGTAGTTTATAAGTTGCGCAAGCGGAATATACGTTTCGGGTTCAGGATTGCCCAAAATCATAGTAAACTTCTTGCCTTTTTCGGACGCTTCTTTAATTCTCGAAAAGAGCGTAGCAATAAGTACGGGATGCGGATTCATCATAACTTTAACGTTAAATTCGGGATGCTGCCAAGACTCGTGTTTTTCGAGTTCGGTACCGCTCATTTTCCTTAGCTTTTCGCAAATTTCTCTGTCTTTAAACGGAACGAAATCCGCCGGTTTAAAGGCAAAATCTGTTGCGGGTTCAAAAATTTTGTTCATAGTATATCTCCTTTAAAGATAACGTTTTTCACGTTAAAATTTTCATCGACAAAAATTAAATCGGCATAATTGCCTTCGCGAATACAACCGTATTCGGTAAGCCCTAAAACTTTTGAAGGATTATAAGACGCAAACTTAAACGCGTCGCATACGGAACAACCCGTATGTATCATAAAGTTTCGGCACGCAATATCGAGAGTTAAACCCGATCCCGCGATTTCACCAGCAAAATCGAAGTGAATATCGTCGGATTCCTCGTACCCTTTCGGAACGGGACCGTCGGAAACAAATTGATCGGATATAAGAACAACTTTATCGTCTCCCTTGATTTTTCTAACCAAACGCTGCATGTAAGGATCTACGTGCAACCCCATTTTATCGGAAATAAGTTCCGCGTAAATATCGTCGTTGTAATTAACCGCCTCGTCTACGCATACGCCTCTACATTCGGAATATTTGAAAATAGTTCCAGTAGCGTTAGTATGATGCGTACCGATTTTCAAGCCGTACGGAATATATTTTTCCACTTGTTGAGGAGTCGCCTCGCTATGAGCAACCGCAAACGCAACGTTCGGCACCGCCCTTTTAACGTCTTTTACGAAGTTTTCAATCCCCTCTCGTTCGGGTGAAATACACCAAACTTTAACGTAGTCTTTAACTTTTTCTATTAAAATGTCATAATCGTTTTTATTTATCGGACCTTTCCAAGTATTTTTTTCTCTATCGCAACCGAAGTTCGGGTTGAGATACGGACCTTCCATATAAAAACCTAAAAAGTTCTTAAACTCGCCCGAGTTATAAGCGGTTTTAATGGTTTCGATTGCATCGACGTACTGTTCTTTATTAAGATTATAATAAAGCGCGGGAAGAACACCCGTTACGCCATGCTTCAACATATACGAAGAAGTTTCTTTCGGATATTCGAACAGCCACTTATTATCCGCGGCGTGAGTGTGAATATCTATAAGCCCGGGACCTACGTATAACCCGTTGGCGTCGATAATATCGGAGCCTTCGGGAATAACTATCTCGTTTGCCTTTCCGAACGCAACTATTCGTTCGTTATCCGTCAATAAAACGCCGTTCGGAACGTAATGATCTCTTAATACAATTTTTGCGTTAATTATCGCTTTCATATCGCACCATAAAAGTAAAATAT
>CAZNWP010000087.1:0-4920 GCA_964576995.1 uncultured Christensenella sp.
GAACCTACGGGCGGACCGGGCGTTGCTTTGCCCGCGGGCAGTTGAAGTTTTACGATTGCTGTAACTTTTTTTGCCATAATTGTTTCCTCCATAAGTGGTAATACCGTCGCGCCAGTGTAAAAATTTAACCGCGACTCCCACTTTATTTATATAACGGCGCGTACGCGCGCGACTATATTTCCTCTTCTTTTTCGACGTTGATTTTCTTTACTTGAACAAAATCTACTTCTACGTCGGTATTTCTGCCGAACATTTCCACGTTGACTTTAATTTTTTGTCCCGCTTCGTTTACGGCGATAACCTTACCCGAGAACGACTCGAGCGGACCGGAAACGATTTGAACGTCGTCGCCTATTTCGGCGGGTTTGTCCATCGCTACGGATTCTAAACCCATTCTCGCAACTTCTTCGTGCGTCAAGGGGAGCGGTCTGCCTTGGGGACCGACGAAACCCGTTACGCCGCGCGTGTTGGTAACGAGATACCACACGTCGTTGCTATACGCCATTTTAAGAAAAACGTAGCACGGGAACTTTTTGCGTTCGACAACTTTCTTCTTACCGTTTGCTTTTTCTTCGAGCGTTTCTTCGGTAGGAATTTGTATCTCGCGGATATTGTCCTGCAAGTTGTTGTTTTCTATAAGTTTTTCAAGAGAGTCTTTCACCATCGCTTCGTAACCGGAGTATGTGTGAATGACGTACCATTTTGCTTCTTCCACGATAAAATCTCCCGTTAATTTTTTGGCGCAATCAATTTAAGCAAAGCGCTGAGACCCGAATCGAAAGCGGTAATAACGACGAGGAAAGCAAGCACGACTACTAAAACCACGCCCGTTTTCTTAACGACGTTGGAAAAAGACGGCCAACTAACCTTTTTGAGTTCGGAAAAAATATCTTTGATTTTCATTCCGATTCTTTTAAAGAATCCGGGTTTACCGTTTTTCTTTTTGGTTTTTTTAACCTGTTTTGCGTTTTCGGGCTTAACTTCCGTTTCTTGAATGAAACCGCCCTTCATTTCTTTATTTTCCATAAGTTACCCCTTTGCGATAATACTTGCGGGATAAAGAAGCAAAATAAAATTATTATTTCGCTTCTTTATGCGCGGTATGCTTTTTGCAGAATTTACAATACTTAGACATTTCGAGTCTTTCCGTATCGTTCTTTTTGTTTTTGAACGTATCGTAATTTCTCTGCTTGCATTCCGTACACGCTAAAGTGATTTTAACTCTGTTGCCTTTCGCTGCCATAATGCACCTTCCGAATATGAAAAAATTAACACCCCTTTCGAGATGCTGATTTATTTTACCATTTATCGCAAATAATGTCAAGGCTTTTGCGCCATAATTTAAAAGTTTTGTTCGAATATCGAGAAAAAGACGCGTTTTTTAATTTTTACGCGAATCTAAGGTGAAAATTTTACGTTCTACGCCGCAACAAAGCGTAATCTTGCCTATACGTATACATTAATTAAAAATGACTAAAACAGCTTAACCCTTTTAAAAACCATTTACGCGCGGAGTATTTTCCCCGCGCGTAAGCCGCTATATATAATTTTCCTTTGTTTTTTCTTTTCTTTTTTTATTTAGCGTATATGATTTCTTCTCCGAGACCCGACCAACTCACGGAAAAATTATTCTTAATCAAAACGACCGTATAATCGGGGTATTTTTCGTCGTACGCCATTTTAAGACCTTCGCGTTCGGACGCTTTTTCGGCGTTAAACACTCTTTTATTATATTCTGCCATATCTTTTTTAATTTCCGCGTAAGCAACTTCTTTACTTGCAAGGCAGTCGATCGACGAAGATCTATAACGCGAATTAAAAGACAATTCTTCAAAGTCTTTCATGCAAAGACTATAAGACGTTACGTTCATCACGTCGCCGTTTATACTACATTCGGGGCGATAAGCCGCGTCGTAACCGTCTAACACGACCCTCATTTTCACGTAAGCGGAATATTTAACCGAATAATCCCTATAAGTATAGCTATAACTACTCTCGGCGATAATTTTTTGCATCGTTACGTCGTTAAAAAAATTCGCGATTTCTGAAACCGGGTCGCCGGAAGAATAATAGAGCGTCTCGAAATCCACGTATGCGTCCAGCAATTCATAATCGGAATAATAGTAAATAATTTTATTTCTATTCGTCGTTTCGAGGACTTTCTCAGACTCGGAATCCGCGTCTATCAGTTGTATTTTAGACACCTTATACCGATAAATCGTCTCGGCATAGTCGCCTATACTCTCGATCGTTCCCATCGACTCGCCAGTCGCATTTGATTTGTTTTCGCACGCGGTAAGTCCGAATAACGTAAATACGCACATTACCGTGGCTACGATGCTTAATAGTTTTTTCATTGTACTACTCCTTTGTTTTTCTTATATTATACTACATTTGTATACACTTGTCAACACTTATGTAGTTATTTTTATTATAAAAATGTGATAACATTTTAAGAGGAGATAAACCGTGGATATACTTAACAGAATTGATAATTTGAGAAAAGAACGGGGTTGGTCGCTATATAAACTCGGCGAAGAAGCCAATCTTTCGCCCGCACTGCTCCCCAATATGTACGCAAGAAAAACGCTACCCTCGTTGCCGACGCTTATTAACTTATGTGAAGCGTTTAACGTTTCTTTGAGCGAATTTTTCGACGACGGCGCGACGGAAAGCGGCAATAAAACTTTCGAACTTTACAAAACGCTGACGAAAGAAGAACAATGCGCCGTAGACGTTATCGTGGAAAACTTAGCGAAAAACGAGCGCAAATAATGAAAAAACACTGATAACGCTTTGCGGCGACGAAAGGTATATCTTTCGTCACCGCAAATTTTTTACGCTAAATAAACTTTTCGAGTTTTTCGTATATCTCGCCTTTATTTATTATATTTAATATATCGTTTTGAGAAAGCACCGCGATGCACTCTTCGCCGTCGTATACCGCGACTTCGTTTATCGCGTCGGCATCAATCAAAGACGTAAGTCTTTTGACCGTCGCTCTTTTAGATATCGCTTGCCTTATTATCGGCATTCCGCGCAAAAGTTTGCGCTCGGACGTCCCCGAGAATATTTTGACGTATACGTTTTCCTTTTCCCGCGAGAGCGCGCCGACGAGCGCGAACGACGCAAAAAACAATAGCGAAAAATTAGGCGAATAAAACAGAGTAATCACAAACCCCGCCGCGAGCAACGAAGCGAATACGACGCCGATAATCGCGCTTACTTTTTCCGCTTTCGCCCTGCCTGTCTTTTTTCCGAGCGCGGCGAACGCCGCCCTTCCGCCGTCGAGCGGATACACGGGAATAAGGTTTACCGCCGCCATAGAAAAGTTTGCGTAAGCCGCCGTATCGGTAAACGCGTACGTTTCGGGAAATAGCCACCACGTAGCGACGAAAAACAATCCGACGGCGACGTTTATCGACGGACCCGCGAGCGCGATTTTCAGTTCGTCTTTGAGTTTTAAGCCGTCCACGTCGCCTTTTGCCACCGCACCGAAGGGCGTTAACACCATTTTATTAAGTTTATATCCGAGACTTTCCGCAACGGCGGAATGTCCCGACTCGTGAATCACGGCGGTAACGGTAAAGGCTATAAATTCGAAAAATCTGTTCGTTACGGCATAGTACGCGCCGAACACGATAAAAAGCGGATGAACGGATATTTTCATAATCTAACGCTCCCGCCGCGGGCGACGAAACGTCGCCCGCGGCGGTAAAATCCTTCTTTATCTTTTAAGCGGCTTTCCATACGACGGCGTTACCGTCGAGAGAGTAATCGGTTATAACCGCGCCGTCGACGTCTAAAAAGCACATTTTAATGCCGCCGTCTCCGCAATACCCCACGGGTATATTGCCGAAAACTTTGTCGTTTACTTCCGCGTAAGAGTAATCGAGCCCCGTTAGTACAGTCTTAAAATTATCGCTATGCGCTATTTCGAGCGAATACTTGCCCGCGCCGTCCACCGTAACCGCCGTTACTTTGCCGTCGGCTATCGCGTACACGCTGCCTTTCCCCGCGAGAGTCATAACTCCGTCCTCTATTACGGGCGCTTCCGTGCCGTTATAAGCGATAACGGGCGAAAACTCGCCGTAAGTACGCGAATCCGTTTGAGTTTGCGCCGTACCGTCTTCTTTTCCGAACACCCCGCGCATAAACACGTTAATCGCGCTATTTTCATACAAAGCGTTAGTTAGGCATATCACGGCTATAAGCACGCCTATCGCAACGAGTTCCACCGCCGCCGCAACGGAAAACTTTGATTTGCGTTTCTTGATAGCGGGAATTTCCGCGCGTTGCATCGTTTCCGCGACGTTTGCGATTTCGCCGTCTTTAACGACGTTCTCGGCAGGATCGTCGCCGACGTTATCCGTCGCACAGATCTCCGCGCGAGCCGTAACGGCGGATTCTTCCGCGGAATTGTTGAGTTTGTCGAGAAGCCGTTTTTTTACGTCGTCCGTCTCTCTGACTTTTTTCGTTCTCGCTTTTCTTCTCTTTGCGGGCGCGTAAGTAATGTTACACGTATTAACGGGAATTTCAAGCATAGAAGCGTATTGCAGTTTTTCGTTCATATATATCGTCTCCTTTTTGTCGTCGTATAAAATATATATGAATATAATTCTGCCGATATGCCCCGCGCCTAAAAATATTTTTAGTCGACGTTTGTCGGAAACGGTTTTCTCGTAAACGTAATAACGTTTTTTCGCCGTGCGAAAACAAAATCGTCGTAACTAACGCTTTCCCCTCCGCTTTATTTTGAGTTTCTATCATAGAGTTAAAACCGCCGATAGTATCCTTTTCCTTTCCCGACATATAACCGCTTTTATCCGTAATAAAAACAAGTTCGGTTACTTTGTTAGCCGCAGTAGACTCTCCTTAAATAAAATATAGTCGCAAGTTTTTCTTACAACTATATTATAT
>CAZNWP010000088.1:0-4821 GCA_964576995.1 uncultured Christensenella sp.
CCGTGTAATTTTATTTAAGTTTACGCATTAATAAGCGGTTATCAATACATTCCGCCCATTCCGCCACCCGCGGGCATTTGAGGGGGTTCGGGTTCTTTAACGTCCGCAACGACCGCTTCCGTCGTCAAGAACACGCCCGCAACGGACGCGGCGTTCTCCAACGCGGAACGGGTAACCTTAGTAGGATCGATTATTCCGCTTTCCACCATATCGGTGTACTCGTTAGTAAGCGCGTTAAAGCCGTAGTTGGGTTTGTTCGCTTTTAATATCTCGTTAAGGATAACGGATCCGTCGAGTCCCGCGTTAAGCGCGATTTGTTTTAAGGGGGCTTCGACCGCTTTAAGAACGATTTGCGCACCCGTCTTTATATCGCCGCTAAGCGAGTCTGCATACTTCTCTATCGCTTTTATCGTGGAAATAAGGGCAATTCCGCCACCGGGGACGATACCCTCTTGAACCGCCGCTTTGGTTGCGTTTAACGCATCTTCTATGCGGAGTTTTTTCTCTTTCATTTCAACTTCGGTAGCCGCGCCGACGTTAATTACCGCTACGCCGCCCGCAAGTTTGGCAAGACGCTCTTGAAGTTTTTCTCTGTCGTAATCGGAAGTCGTAACGTCGATTTGCGCTTTAATCGCTTGTTTTCTCGCTTCGATAGCGGACGGATCTCCCGCACCGCCGACGATAGTTGTGTTATCCTTGTCAACTTTAACGGACGACGCTTTACCGAGCATATCGGGCGTAACGTCCTTAAATTCGTAACCGAGTTCGGAAGATATAACCGTGCCGCCGGTCAAAATAGCGATATCTTCTAACATTGCTTTTCTTCTGTCGCCGAAACCGGGCGCTTTAACCGCAACGCAGTTAAACACGCCTTTAAGTTTGTTAACGACGAGAGCGGCAAGCGCGTCGCCTTCAACCTCTTCTGCGATAATGAGAAGTCTTTGTCCTTGTTGAGCGAGCGGTTCGATAACGGGTAAAATCTCTTGAATATTGGAAATCTTTTTATCGGTGATAAGGATAAGCGGAGAATCGAGCACCGCTTCCATCTTATCGGTATTGGTAACCATATACGCGGAAGCGTAACCTCTGTCGAACTGCATACCTTCAACGGTGGTGAGTTCGGTTTTCATCGTCTTGCTTTCTTCGATCGTGATAACGCCGTCTTTGCCGACTTTTTCCATCGCGTCGGAAATAAGCGCGCCGATCTTTTCGTCGCCCGCGGAGATGGACGCAACTTGACCTATCGCGTTTTTATCTTTTACGGGTTTGCTAATCTTTTTAAGTTCGTCGACTGCAACTTCTACCGCGCCCGAAATACCTTTTTTAAGTATAATCGGATTTGCTCCCGCGGCAACGTTCTTTAAACCTTCTTTAATAATCGCTTGCACCAAAATAACCGCGGTCGTCGTTCCGTCGCCCGCAACGTCGTTAGTCTTGGTGGAAACTTCTTTAACAAGCCCCGCGCCCATATTTTCGAACGCGTCTTCAAGTTCTATTTCTTTAGCGATCGTAACGCCGTCGTTGGTAATAAGCGGCGCGCCGAATTTTTTATCTAAAACGACGTTTCTACCCTTAGGACCTAACGTAATTTTTACAGTATCCGCAAGCGTGTCAACGCCTTTTTGAAGAGCCTTTCTCGCCTCTTCGCCGTGTTTTAATTGTTTAGCCATAATAATAAATGCCTCCCTTAAATTATTCTACTACCGCCAGAATATCGCTCTGACGAATTATAACGAGTTCTTTGCCGTCAACCTTAAATTCGTTTCCGGAATACTTGGAATAAAGAACTTTATCCCCGACTTTAACCTGCATAACGATTTCTTTACCGTCGACTACGCCTCCGGGGCCTACCGCGACGACTTGAGCCATCTGCTGTTTTTCTTGCGAAGCGGACGGAAGAATAAATCCGCTGCCCGTCTTTTCTTCTGTTTCAAGACTTTCTACGACAACTTTGTCAAATAACGGTCTTACTTTCATTTTAATATACCTCCGATATCTTTTACTTTTTATTTTTTAGCACTCTTAACTTTCAAGTGCTAATTATATTATATACGGTAAAATAAAAAAGTCAACGGTTTACGCCGCTTTTCATAAAAAAAATTTAAATAATTTTTTATCGCGCGTTAAAAACGATAAAATATATTATCCGCGGACGGATAAAGCCCACGGATAACGGTTAAAAGTTTTATAAAGTTTGTCAAGAAGAAAAAATTACGATATTCCAAATTCGGCGAGCAAATCGTTTGTCGCGGACGGAAAACCTTGCGTACCGTAATATAAATTTATTTTTTCCTTTCTACCCTTAAATACTTCGCGATATCTTTCCGCCGTTTCTCCGTGCTTTTCGCGAGCATCGGCGTTTAAATCTATTTTTTTAAATCCGTGAGGGTTGTTTTTATCGTACGATACGACGTAAACGTTTTCGAGATTATATAGCGACTTAAAAAAGGTTTTATAATCTACGTCGTCGGACGGCATAGAATAACCTATAAATACGAGATTTTTAGCGCCCTCTAACTCGTTATACATGCGTATGCGGTTTTCTTCAAAATACACGTTTCGCATCTTAAAGTTGGACTGAATAAGTACGTCGAAATCTTTTGCCTTAACTTTCGCCCCGCAGTACGGACATTGATAGAGTTCTTCTTCGCTTGCGTAATGCAATCTGTTTATTACTTCGTTTATATCGAGATCACCGAGATAAATCGAGTGTCTTGCGCATTTAGGACACTTAAACGAATTCATAAGCCCGTGCGGGTAATAAACCTTAGTCAAAACTACGCGGCGCGGCGCGTCGTATTTTTTGCCGTTATTTACGACTTGCGCCATACCCTCGGTGAACGGATACCAAAGTTCCTTGTCGTCCAGTTTCGTCGCACATTCGCAATTAAAATCCGTGTACATTCTCAGTTGCGGATTACGCCCGCACGCTAGAAAATTCCCGTTTTCGTGATTTAACCGCTTGTGCGCGTCTTTTATCGCAAATATAGAATATAAATCCCAGTTGAAATTTATTACGGAATAACTCGATATATAATTTTGTCTGTCCGTGCCATTTTCCTTTATCCCGTACGCTTTTGCGTTAAGCTCCGCCTTTGCGAGCCGATAGAAAAAATCTACGTGTTTTTCGTATTCCGCCTCGTTTTTATCGCGATTTTTTTGCATAACCTTTATAAACTCGTCAAAGATAAAACAAATTAAATCGCGTTTGAGTTTATAAACTTCCGCGCCGTCGATTTTTTCGTCTTTACAATACAATCCCGACTGCAAACCGAGAGCGTCGTCGATAAAATTGTATACGTCGTTCATTCCGTAATTATCTTCACCGAACCTGCCTTTTAAAATGTTATACAGTTTTTTCAAGTTATCGTTTTCGTAGTTTTCAAGTTTTTTTAGCAACTCTTTTTGCATATCCGTCGTGGGTATGCCCATAGTTGCCGTAGAACCCGCCCCGAAAACATATACGGTTTTATTAGTCATTGTTTATTGTCGTTTCTTCGATTGAGATTATTTTGTCTTTTTTATCTTTATTCCCCTCATCATCCTTAAAACTCAAAGTAAATTCAAGTTTTTTACCCAAATACGCGGTTAAATCGATATCAGACGTAAATGGTTTTTCAATTAAAAATAAAGTAACTGCATCTTTTATAACTATATCATTCCCTTTATTTTCCTTAGATTTTTCTTTTATAATATCTTCGATTTTTGCCTTATAAAAATAAATATTCAACTCTTCATCTTCGATTTTAACCGTTTTATCCAAGCGAATACAATATTTAACATTACCATCATTCAATATCTTATAAATTACACCTTTATTCATTTTTTGCCTCCGTTTTGTAAATTGTTATTTATCATAATATCGGTAACCGAAATTATTTTTTGTTTGCTATATCCAACTCAAAATCTAAAACCTTACCGACATAATAAGTTAGATTTAAATTCGACATAAATTCAGTTTTATAGTCAATTCTATGTTTGATTTTGTTATTTATTTTATAATGATTGGTTATTGTATTCTTTTCTTTTTACAACATTCAAGTTTTATATAATACGTTACGTTGTCTTTACCTTTTACAACCGCTTTATAAATTATGCCTTTGTTCATAAAAACTCCTTATACTTTTGAAAAACATACATTAATTACGTTTCCAATAGTAGAAATAATAAGACGATTTTAAATACGTTGCGTTTTGAGCAGCGTCGGTAAGCGTTAAATTAGTACCGCTTGTTGCGTCTGCTCTATTACTTATGTACCAACCGTTCGGATTTTCAAACGTTACACTCGCCAATTTACTGCAATCTTCGAACGCATAACTTTCTATACTCGTTACGCTATTTCCTATCGTTATACTCTCAAGCGAACTGCAATTATAGAACGCATGCCATCCTATACTCGTTACGCTGTTCGGTATCGTTACACTCGCCAATTTACTGCAACCGCTGAACGCAGAATCACATATAAACTTGCAACTTTCATTTATAGTACAACTCGTGATATCCGTCGACATTGCTTTTATTAATAATAAACATTTATTATTTTCGTTTCCTAAATATAAAGCATTATCTTTCTCGATATACTTCAACTTACTGCAACCACCGAACGCATAACCTCCTATACTCGTTACGCTATCGGGTATCGTTATACTCGTCAACGAACCGCAACCGATGAAAGCACCATATCCTATACTCGTTACACTATTTCCTATCGTTATACTCTCAAGCGAACTGCAATTAAAGAACGCATAAGCGTTTATCTTTGTTGCCGTCGTTATATTTACTTCCGTTACTAATTCGTTATTTATATATAAATCTTTAGCA
>CAZNWP010000089.1:0-4800 GCA_964576995.1 uncultured Christensenella sp.
TTTGAAAAAGTGAATGTATTTACAAATTAAAAAGTGGTGTAATTTTTGTATTGTTGTCATTGCTGCAACAAATAAACCTTGGGCAATAGATAGTGCATTTTTAAGGCCTGGAAGATTTGATGAAAAAATTTATATACCATTGCCCGATGAAAAAGCGAGAGAAAAATTATTTGAATTAAAGCTTAAAAACATTCCAACAAATAATCTTGATTATGTTGAAATGGCGAAATTAACTGATGGCTTTAATGGTGCCGATATTACAGAGTTTTGCGAAAAACTAAAAATGTTGGCTATTAAAAAAAGTATTTCTGATAATAATGAATATGTAATAACAATGGAAGATGTTAAAGAAATTTCCAAGTCATTAAAATCAAGTGTAACAACTGAAGATATAAAAGCACTGAAAAAATTTGAAAAAATTTAATTAATACAATCACTATATTTAAAACAAAAATTGGAGATATATTGGTAACAATATCTCCTTTTTTTGTTGATATTTTGTGTGTGTTACACACAAAAAGTTAGATTTTAGATTTTTCCAAAAGCTAAAACATATTTGTTTTGGATTCTTTTTCTTCTACGAGCAACCGTTCTTCTATCAATGTGTAAAAATTCTATGATGTTGGTGTAGGTCATTTGATTGTAAAAACAATACAAAGTTTTTAATTCGTTTTGAGTTAAATTAAGAAAACTAATAATTAATACCTTTGTTAGACAAATCTACCTATATGATGATAAAATAACCATATTATTCAACTTTACAACACCACCCGACAAACCAAAACTAACATTAGAAGAAAACCTACAAACCTTAGAGCAGATAAACTCTGCTTTATCTAATTCCCAAAGTTCGTGCATTGAACTCCAATCTGCACCAAAAAACGCAAGTTAAATCGAAAGAGTTGACTTGCGTTGTTCGTTTATCTTTTTCGTTTGAAAAGGGTACTTTGAAAGTTGTAAATCTTTTAACGCGGAAGATTATATAAAACCCGTAAAGCGGTTAGATTTACGTTTTATAAAAAGTCTTATTATAAAAAAATCGGACGTTTTCACGCCCGATTTTCTTTATACCAAACTCGTTTTCTTTAATATTAGGTTGCTAATTGCTCCCATACCCACGGCGAAGCCGAGACTGCCGACCAAGCAAAGAACTACGTGGATAATTCCCGCGTTCAAAGGGCTTGCAATGGAGATAATCATAAACAAGAATGCTCCCGTGCCGAGAGAAAGGCAAATTGCAAGCCAAGATTTTTGCTTGCCGATAACGCTCATCGTTAAAAATATAGAAACGAAAATCGGAACGAGCAATATTTTAGAAAGGATAGAGCAAACCAAATTGAAAGCGTTAAACCCTACCATGGTAAAAGATAAACTTACGACGCCGCCACCGATTATAGAGCCAAGCACGAAAGCCAAAATCATAAACGCTCCGCCGATAGAGCACGCGACCGTTTTGGAAATAACGTAATCCGTCTTTTTGGAACGAACGGTAAAAAGATTTTTGGCGTAACCGCTTCTAAAATCGTCGCAGACGAATACGCAAACGAGAACGGCTATCGCAAAATATATCATATTGATATTACACATAGAAACCAAGTCCATACTCATACCCGCTTGCTCGTTTCCGCTCGAAGAACTTACCGAACCAAGTATTTGCCAAACGTAATCGAAGCCGTGTATAATCGTTTCTTGCCCCGTTTGAGGGTTCATCGAAACGCTACCGTCCATCATCGTCGTCATTACGAGAATTAAAACGGGAACGACGAGCGAAATGCCAATCATTATATAGAAGAAGGGGCTGATAAACAAGTGTTTCGTATCCACGCTTAACATACTCTTCAATCTTTTAGAAAAATTATTCTTTTCAAACGTCTTTTCCATATTATTTTGCTCCTTTGCCTTGCATAAGGTCGATATAGTATTCTTCAAGCCCGATTTTATCCGTTTTAATCTCGTTAATCAAAACGCCTTCTTCGTAAAGATACGAAACGACGTTTTCCGGAGAAGTTTGGTCGTAAACGCGAATAAATCCGTTTTCATCTTCTTCCACGCGTAAATATTTACGCATCAAAAGCGCCTTTGCCGTATCTTTTTTCGTGCAACCGATTGACACGAACGTACGGCAACCGTTTTCAAGTTCTCGTGCAGACATCTCCGCAATCATTTTACCGCCGCGAACGATTCCGTAGTGAGTTGCGACCTTTTCAAGTTCGCCCAAGATATGCGAAGAGATAACCATAGTTACGCCTTTTCGCGCTAAATCGACGAAAATCTCTCTCATAATGCGCATACCGTCGGCGTCAAGCCCGTTAATCGGCTCGTCTAAAACGAGAAGTTCCGGATTGCCGAGAAGAGCCATCGCTATACCGATACGTTGTTTCATACCGAGCGAACAATTTTTGTATTTATTGCCCGCCGCACCTTCCATACGAACGAGTTTTAAGATTTCTCTTATTGCGTCGTCGGGGTTTTTAACGCTTAAATTCGCGGCTTGCAATTTTAAGTTGTTCCAAACGGTCATATTCGGAAAGCAACCGGGGGATTCTATCAAAACACCGATTTTCGCGCGAACGTCCGCGTCCATATAATCTTTGCCGAAAAGTTTTACGCTGCCGCCGTTCGGATGAATAAGTCCGCAAATAATTTTTTCCGTCGTAGATTTTCCCGAACCGTTTTCACCGATAAAACCGTAGATACTGCCGACTGGAACCGTCATATTTAAGCCTTGAAGCGCTTGCTTTTGCCCAAAATTTTTCGTTAAATACTTTATTTCTATTGCGTTCATTTTTTTCTCCTTAATACACGTCGCTCTTTGAAAGGATATGCGAGCCAAGTAAGATATATATTACCGTCCACGCGATCGATACGGCTAAACAGTTTACTATCGTCAAAAGATTGCTCGAAAGGCAAGCAAATACCGACGAACCGTACAAGAAAATATTTAGGATCGGCGAATTTCCTACGATTGCGGCAACGCCGATAATTAAAATGCCCGTTCCGAAAAAGAAAGACGAAGCAATAGAGACGCCGAAATATTTTCTAAAAATCACGTTTAAGAAAGTGTAAAGGGCGGCCCAGCCCAAACTCATCATCATTTTTCCTAAGATAGCGCAAAGGAGAGAGCCGAAGTTTACGCTCGTATCGAGTCCCGCAAATATACCGCCGACGATACCGCCGATAAGATAAGTAACGCACATACAGACGATCGCAAAGGCGCAAGTAAGCGTTTTAGAAATAATATAATCTTCCTTTTTTGCGTGTGTAGTGAAAAGTTGTTTTACGTAACCGCTTTTATAATCGTGTCCGATAAAGATTGAAACCATAATACCGCCGAAAATAAATACCATATTCATATTTGCGTATTCGCCGATCGAGTTTATTACGTAAAGAGGTTTATCGGCGGCAATAATATTCCAAAGATTAGTATAAAGAAGCGCAGTCGCTTCGCCTGTTTCGGAGTTTTTCATACCCGAAGTTCCTAAAATCATCGCGGGGATAATTGCCGCTATTGCGAGGAAAATATAAAACAAAGGGGTGTGAAACAAACGGTAAAAATCTACGCCGAGCATTCCTTTTATGCGTTGCCCGAAAGTCGGTGTTTCAAATTTAAGTTCTTTTGCGTTATCCATATTATTCCGTCTCCTTTTGGCTCATAATTTCGACGTAGTATTCTTCTAAGCCGATTTTGTTTTTCTTGATTTCGCTAACCACAAAACCTTTTTTGATAAGGTATTCTACGATTTCTTCGGTGTTATTCACGTCCATAACGCGAATATACTCGTCTTCGAGCCGAACACGAGGGTATTTTTCTTTTAACGCCTTTAACGCGCCTTGCATATTTTCCGTTTTAAGAGAGGTGAAAACCCTTGCGCGACTTTCCATTTCCTTTGCGGAAAGTTCCATAATCATTTTCCCTTGACGAATTATGCCGTAGTGGGTGGCAATTTTTTCGAGTTCGCCTAAAATATGAGAGGAGATTAACACGGTACAACCGTAGGTTTTAGTAATATCCACGAGAATTTCTCTCATAATACGCATACCGTCGGCGTCAAGCCCGTTAATCGGCTCGTCTAAAATTAAAAGCGCGGGATTTCCGAGTAAAGCCATCGCTATACCGATACGTTGTTTCATACCGAGAGAACAACTCTTAAACTTAATAAATTTACTATCTTCCATACGTACGGTTTTAAGTACGCGGTCAATTTCTTCTTCTCGGTTAGAAAGCCCTAAATTTATGGCTTGCATCATCAAGTTTTGATATACGCTCGAACTCGGAAAACAACCCGCGTTCTCAATTAACGCGCCGACTCTTACGCGTACGCCCGTGTCCGTATAATCTCTGCCGAACAACTTGATTTCGCCGCTATCGGGAACGAGATGCCCGCAAATAAGTTTTTCCGTCGTAGATTTTCCGCTACCGTTTTCACCGATAAAGCCGTAAATGCTGCCTACGGGAACGGTCATATTCAAATCGTTTACCGCGTAAAGTCCGCGAAAACTCTTTGAAAGGCCCCTGATTTCAATTGCGTTCATAAAAATACTCCTTTAATTTGAGTTTGCCCGTCTATTATACTTTATCAATGTTTATGAAACGCAAAGTTTATGTAATTGAAACGTAAATTTTTTGTTAATAAAATGTAAAAGCGGCTACGTTTTTATACGCAACCGCCGATAATCTTATTTATTTTCGTTAAACGGTTCTTTTTGAAAGCCTTAAAAATAGTCTCCGTATTTTGTCTTTCTCAATAAGAGGAGAAAAATCAGTCGTCCAATAAGTCCTCGTAAGATACGTCGAAGAGT
>CAZNWP010000090.1:0-4673 GCA_964576995.1 uncultured Christensenella sp.
TATTAGTAAAATATATATTAGACTTTTATCATAAGATAAATAAACCAAAACGGGAGTTGAAATTAAAATGAAGAAATTCTTTAAAAAAGCGTTATGTCTCGTTATGTGCGGAATAATGCTCGCGGCGTGCGCGGGGCTTACCGCTTGCGAGGATATTAAGACCTTAGAAGTTAAGTTCACCGTCGACGAAGCGGGGACGGAATATACGCTTACCGTAGACTTGTATCGCCACCTTGCGCCTAAAACTTGCGCGGTTATCGAAAAACGCGTTGCGGAAGGTTTTTACGACGGAACGTATATTTATAAAAACGATTCGTATTCTAGTCAGATAATGTTAGGCGATCTTAAAAGCGTGGACGGGAAAGTTACCGTCGTTAAAAGCCCCGAGACCGTAACGGGTGAGTTCGAAAAGGGTGGCACCACGGGAAGCAATCTTCTCGCTAAAAAAGGTTACGTCGGTTTGTGGCGCGATTGGAACGCGAGCGATAACGACGGCAACAAATACGAAGCGACTAACGGTATGGACAGCGGCAGTGCGACGTGGTTTTTACCCACCGAAGCGATAACCGATTACGACGGCTATTTCTGTATGTTCGCAGTTATAGATATGGACGACGCGGCTAATTCGAGCGCGTTTGACGCGATGAAGGGAATATTCGACGATAGCGATTGCGAAAGATACGTCGTATACTATACGGGCGAGTACGACGCGACGAAAGATAATTGCGGGCTTACGAGCCATTGCGTTCTCGAAAGAGAATTTAACGAAGAAGAAAACGTGTTCGTAGCGAAGAAAGATCAATCCGTGGCGTTCAACAAGCGCACCGTAAAACTTTCCGAAAATGCGAAAATCGTATCCGTTAAAGTAAAATAAATAAAAAGGTAATAATGCAAAACGACGACTTTATTTAGAGCCGTCGTTTTTTACGTAATTTTTTTAAGCCCCGATATTTTACCGTTTTCCGTTTCGAAAATAAAGTAATCTATATAATAAGCGTTTTTACCGCGTTTTTTAATAAGTCCCACTTCTTTGTAATCGCGGAAAAAGGGCGGCGGACACACGCCGATAAATTCTCCGAAAAAGCCTCCGAGTTTGTCGGCGTTCTCTTTAACGCTGTCTTCGAGGTAACGCCGAAAATCTCCGCCCGCGAAAAACTCTTCCGCAAAGACGTACGGCAAAATTAAATCGCATACTCTGTCCGCGCCGAAAGACGGCGAACAAACCGCTTCCCGCGATATTTCCTTAAAAACGTCCGTCGCTTTCCAAGCGACAGTTATTTCGTGTTTTGCTATATCGTTAAGTTTTTCTTTCGTGATAAGCGCTTCGGAGGTTATCTCGAACCCGTCGACTTCGCGCGTAAATACGCGCCTTACGGGGTTTAACGAATAGGCGCATAAAACTTTTTTAGCGGCGGTTTTTAACGTTATAAAAATTACGTCAGTACCGTTTATTCGTTCGCGCGAAACGTTCGCGCTCTCGGCGTCAATAAAAAGCGTCTCCGCAAAAGAGCCGCGCGGCGTCTCTATCGACGCGGTTAAGCCGTTTTCGGTAAAGACGGTTATTATCGCGTCGGGGAATTTCTTTTGTGCCAAAACGGAAAACGCCGTTTGCGTTTTTCGGAAAGTCCTTAAAACGTAATAGCCTCCGCGCATATCCGTTACCGCAAAACCGTCGGGTGGGCAAGATAAAAACTCGTCGTTCAAATAAAAGCAAGACGGAGTTTCGCTCGTGCAAAGCGGGCAGAGTTCGACGAGCGGCGCGCCGTTAAAATTAAAGCACTTCTCGCCGTTTGCCGTTCCTTGAAGTTCGCCGTCGATTTTTAATACCGCGGGGCGTTCGCTATTAAAATAAAAATACATATTAAAGTATATTTTTTGAAATTAAAGGCAATAACCGATTAGAAAAAAATATCAGGGAGATATGTATGGAAAAAATTTACGGTTATAAAGAACAAGACTTAATCGCTCTCGCTCGGTATATCGGCGAGAACAAACGCGAGACTTTAAGCGCGACGTTTAGCGCATTCGCAAAGCGTAGCGGCAAGGCGAAAGGCACGGTGAGAAATCTTTATTACGCTCTCGTCAAACTGTCGCTTAAAGACGAGGATTTTCGCGATAAATACTTAGGCGGAAAATCGCTTTCGGTTAATACGTCCGTCGCTTTTTCGGACGAGGAAGAACGCGACCTGATAAAAAACGTGTTTTTGAAGGTTCAAACGGGCAAGTCGGTGAGAAAAAGTATATCGGAACTCGCTTGCGGCGACGAAAAATTAGCGTTGCGCTTTCAGAATAAATACAGAAGCGTATTAAAAAACGATCCCGCGCTCGTCGCTAATATAGTCGAAGAGATAAAGTCGGAGACGGGCAAACCCGTTTCGGTAAGGAGTTATAAGTCGCCCGCAACCACCGCGCAAAACGAGAGAATAACCGCGTTAAAGCGCGAGATAAACGGTATGGTAGAACGCATTTCGCTTAATTTGCGCAGAGAAAACGAATTCTTAAAACTCCGCGTAAAAAAACTTGAAACGGAAAATCTTCGGCTTAATTCGTTGCTTTTCGGCGGCAAAAAACGCGGCGCGCTTAAATTTTTCTCAAACGACGGCGACAACGACGCGATAAATTGACCTTTTTTATAAAAATTTCGTTTTTTCGCTTTATTTTATTTGACTTTTACGCGCCGTGAGAATATAATACTAATTGCAACCAAAAAGGTTGCAATTAAAAGCGGTAAAAAGCGGGTGAGCGAATGAAGTTGTCGTCTAAAACGCATTACGGATTAATGGCGTGTCATATTCTTGCGGAGAACTACGGCGTAGAACCCGTTCCCGCGAGCGCGTTGGAGAGCAGAATATCCGTTTCGGGCAAGTATCTCGAAAAGATTATGCGAATGTTATCCGTAAGGGGCATCGTTTCCGCTAACCGCGGGGCGAGCGGCGGGTATTTTCTCGCGAAAGAGCCCGCTCAAATTAAAGTGGGGGAAATCGTCAGAGCGTTAGAGGACGATATGGAAATTATCGAATGTGTCAGCAAAGACGGCGCGTGCAAGTGCTGTCCGTCGAGTTCCGTGTGGAAAAAGTTGTATAACGGAATAAACGAACTGTTAGACTCCATCACCTTAAAGCAAATGCTCGACGGCGAAGTTCGCTGACGATAAAATATAAAATTCACGATTAACGAAAAAAGGAAGCATCGTTATGATAAAAACACCAATTTATTTTGACCACGCGGCGACCACGCCCGTGTGCGAGGAAGCGTTTGAGAAAATGAAGCCGTACTTCACCGAAGTTTTCGGCAACCCCAACAGTCAACACGTTTTCGGGCGCGAGGCGGTTAAAGCGGTAGACGAAGCGAGAGATACGATCGCTTCGATAATAAACTGTAAACCCCACGAACTGTATTTTACGTCCGGCGGAACGGAGAGCGATAACTGGGCGCTCCGCGGCGCGGCGAGCGCGTTCAAGAAAAAGGGCAAACATATTATAATAAGCCCCATAGAGCACGCCGCTATGATAAGCACCGCTCACGTTTTAGAAAAGGACGGCTTCGAAATATCTTATATGAAAGTCAACGAAGAAGGTTTCGTCGACCTCGACAACCTCATTTCGATTATCCGCCCCGACACGATTTTTATCGGGTGTATGCTCGCTAATAACGAAGTCGGCACGATAGAGCCCGTAAAAGAGATTGCGAAAATTGCGCACGAGCGCGGCATAATCTGTTTTGCGGACGCAGTACAAGCCGCGGGCGTGCTTAAAATAGACGTTAAGGACTTGGGCGTCGATATGCTCAGTATGAGTTCGCACAAAATTTACGGACCGAAAGGCGTAGGCGCGCTTTACATAAGAAACGGGCTTTTGATAGACAGTATCCAAACGGGCGGACATCAAGAAAGAATGAAACGCGGCGGAACGACCAACGTCGCGGGCGTCGTCGGTTTTGCCGAAGCGTTCAAAATCGCGGCTCGCGATATGGATAAAAACTTCGAATACGTGTCTATGCTCCGCGACAGATTTATCGACAGAGTATTAAACGAAGTTCCGTTCGTCAAACTTAACGGGCCGAGAGGAGATAAAAGACTTCCCGCGAACGCCGATTTTTCCTTTAAGTATATAGAGGGCGAATCCATTTTGTTCAGTCTTGACTTGGCGGGTATTGCCGTGTCGTCGGGTTCCGCTTGCTCGTCGGGATCTTTAGAGCCGTCGCACGTGCTTCTCGCAATGGGATTGCCCGAGGGCTTGGCTCACGGAAGTATAAGATTTTCTTTCGGAAAACATAACACGGTAGAAGAAATTGATTACGCTGTCGACGTATTGAAAAAATCGGTCGAAAGACTTCGCGATATGTCGCCGCTATTTAAAAAAGAGGAGATTATAAAAAATGTATAACGAAAAAGTAATGGACGTATTCAAAAACCCGCAGAACGTCGGCGAAATAGAAAACCCCGACGGAATAGGCACGGTCGGCAACGAAACTTGCGGCGATATAATGCAGATTACCCTTAAAATAGAGGACGATATTATAAAAGACGCCAAGTTTAAAACGTTCGGTTGCGCCGCGGCAATCGCGACGAGTTCCACCGCGACGGAAATGATTAAGGGTATGACGATAGACGACGCCTTAAAGGTAACCAACAAAGCGGTTATAGAAAAACTCGGCGGACTTCCCCCGCAAAA
>CAZNWP010000091.1:0-4645 GCA_964576995.1 uncultured Christensenella sp.
AACGCACGGCGTAGGTCCCGTACACAGAGAAGTCGGTTCTATGGGTGCAAACAGCAGTCCGTCGAGAGTTTTCAAAAACAAGAAAATGGCGGGACAATACGGACACGAAAACGTTACCGTGTTGAATCTCGAAGTCGTTAAAGTCGATAAAGAAAGAAACGTTATTCTCGTTAAGGGCGCGGTTCCCGGTCCCGTTAAAGGTATCGTTTCCATAAGAAACAGCGTTAAAGCGTAAGGAGAAGTAACATGGCAAGTGTAAAGTTATACGATATGAAGGCGAGCGAAGTAGGAACGCTCGAACTTTCCGACGCTTTGTTTAATACCGAATACAACGAATCGGTTATTCATCAGGCGGTCGTAACCCGTCTTGCAAACGAAAGACAGGGTACTAAAAGCACTCTTACTCGTTCTGAAGTCCGCGGCGGCGGCGCGAAGCCGTATCGTCAAAAGGGTACCGGCAGAGCGAGACAAGGTTCTACGAGAAGTCCTCAATGGGTACACGGCGGCGTGGTTTTTGCTCCGAAGCCCAGAGATTTTTCCAAGAAAATGAATTATAAAGCGAAAGAAGTCGCGCTTTTCTCGGCGCTTTCGCAAAAAGTGAGAGACAACGAAGTCGTCTTTATTGACGAGATAAAAGTTGCCGCTCCCAAAACCAAAGAGATGGTCGCGTTCCTTAACGCATTCAAAATGGAAAAGAGCGTGCTTCTCGTTATGGACAACTCGGACGAAGCGGTTCTCAAAGCGTCGTCCAACATCGCGGAAATCACGACTTTGCCCGTCGAACAGTTAAATACTTACGACGTAGTTAAAAACGCTAAAATCGTAATTTCGAAAAAAGCGGTAGAAATGATCGAGGAGGTCTACGGAGAATAATGGCTGCTCACGATATAATAATTAAACCCCTTCTCTCCGAAAAGAGTTACGCGGGTATAAAAGATAAGAAATATTTCTTTATAGTGGCAAAAAACGCCAACAAAACGCAGATTAAACTTGCGGTCGAAGAAATTTTCGGCGTCAAAGTGGTCAAGGTAAACACCGCGAACGTTCACGGCAAGTTGAAAAGACAGGGTAAATACCAAGGTTATACCCCCGATTACAAAAAGGCTGCGGTATTGCTTAAAAAAGACAGCAAATCCATCGAATTCTTCGATTCGTTGTCTTAATCTCGGAGGAAAGTAAAATGGCTATAAAAAGATATAAACCGACTTCGTCCGCACGCCGTTTCATGACGGTAAGCGCGTACGACGAAATCACTAAGAAAAAACCCGAAAAATCTCTCTTAGAAGATCAGAGAAAATCGGGCGGCAGAAACGCTCAGGGTAAAATCACCGTTCGCCACATCGGCGGCGGCAACAGAAGAAAATACCGCATCATAGATTTTAAGCGCGCTAAAGACGGCGTACCCGCAACGGTTAAAGCGATCGAATACGATCCTAACCGCAGCGCAAATATCGCTCTTCTTTATTACGCGGACGGCGCAAAAACTTATATTCTCGCGCCGGTAGGTCTTAAAGTCGGCGATACCGTATTGTCGGGCGCGGGCGCGGATATCAAAGCGGGCAACTCGCTTATGCTTAAAGATATTCCCGTAGGTACTATGGTTCACAACATCGAGATGCAGCCGGGTAAAGGCGGTCAGATCGCGAGAGCCGCGGGTATGAGCGCGCAAATTATGGCAAGAGACGAAAAATACGTTACCATCAAAATGCCGAGCGGCGAAATGAGATATATTCTTTCCGCTTGTAAAGCGACGATAGGTCAAGTAGGCAACTTAGAACACGAAATTATCAGAATCGGTAAAGCGGGTAAGACGAGATATCTCGGTATTCGTCCTTCCGTCCGCGGCGTCGTTATGAACCCGTGCGATCACCCGCACGGCGGCGGCGAAGGCAAATCTCCCGTCGGTATGCCCGGTCCTGTTACTCCGTGGGGTAAACCTGCTCTCGGCTATAAGACGAGAAAACATAAAAAAGCGTCAAATAAACTTATCATTACAAGGATAAATTAAGGAGTACGACATGTCAAGAAGCGTTAAAAAAGGTCCTTACGTAGAACCTAAACTCTTGAAAAGAGTAGAAGAATTAAACGAAAAGAACGAAAAGAAAGTATTAAAAACTTGGTCAAGGTCGTCCACGATATTCCCGCAGATGGTAGGTCATACGATAGCGGTATACGACGGAAGAAAACACGTTCCCGTGTACGTTACCGAAGACATGGTAGGCTGCAAACTCGGTGAATTCGCGCCCACGAGAACCTTTAAGGGACACGGCGGCACGGAAAAAACGACGGGCGCAAGATAGGAGGCTTAAAGATGGCTAAAAATTTGAGAGAAAAAACCGCGAGAATCGCGGAAAACAAAGATAAACGTCCTTACGCCGTGGCAAAGCACGTCAGAATTTCGCCTTATAAAGTGAGAATCGTGCTCGATATCATAAGAGGCAAAGGTTACAGAGAAGCGGTTGCGATTTTGGAAAATACTCCGAAGTCCGCGAGCGATCCCGTAAGAAAGGTTCTTATGTCCGCGGCTGCCAACGCCGAAAACAATCTCGGAATGAGCAAAGACAACTTGTTCGTTGCGGAATGTTACGCGGATCAGGGACCGACTTTGAAGAGAGTTCAACCCGTATCCAAGGGTAGAGCGTACAGAATTTTGAAGCGTACCAGCCACATAACCGTGGTTTTGGACGCAAAGGCATAGGAGGTACGGTATGGGACAGAAAGTTAATCCGCACGGCTTAAGAGTCGGCGTAAACAAAGATTGGAGTTCGCACTGGTTCGTCGATAAAAAAGACGTTGCCGCGAACGTTAAAGAAGACAATGAAATCCGCGCCGTATTAAAGAAAAAGTATTATCAGGCGTCTATTTCTAAGATTGCAATCGAAAAAGCCGCCAACAAAATCGTTATCACTATTTATACCGCTCGTCCCGGTGTTCTTATCGGAAAGCAGGGCGCAGAGATAGAAGTGATTAAAAAGACGGTTGCTAAAATTTGCAAGGGTAAGCAAATTTCTATAAACATCTCCGAGGTTAAAAAACCCGATGCCGACGCTCAACTCGTTGCCGAAGGCATTGCTACTCAGCTTGAAAAACGCGTATCTTTCAGACGCGCTATGAAACAAGCTATTCAGAGATGTATGAGAAGCGGTATCAAGGGCGTTAAGGTTTGCGTAAGCGGCAGACTTGACGGTGCTGAAATCGCTAGATCCGAGCATTATCACGAGGGTTCGATACCTCTTCAAACTTTGAGAGCGGATATCGAATACGGTTTTGCGGAAGCACATACCACCTTTGGTGTTATCGGTATTAAATGCTGGATATACCAAGGCGAAATAATCGGTGCTACCAAGAAGAAAAAGGTTGAAGGAGGCGAGAACTGATTATGTTGATGCCTAAACGTGTTAAAAGAAGAAGAGTTCACCGCGGCAGAATGACCGGTAAATGCAATAAGGGTAACGTGATAGCTTACGGCGATTACGCTCTTATGGCTACCGAGCCCGGTTGGATCAAGTCTAATCAAATCGAAGCCGCTCGTGTCGCTATGACGAGATTTATCAAACGTGGCGGTAAGGTTTGGATCGATATATTCCCCCACAAGCCTGTAACGAAGAAACCTGCCGATAGCCGTATGGGTAGCGGTAAAGGTTCGGTTGAATTCTGGGTTGCCGTTGTTAAACCCGGCAGAGTGTTGTTCGAAATGAGCGGCATAACCGAAGAACAGGCAAAAGAAGCAATGAGACTCGCAGGACATAAACTCCCCGTTAAAACGAAGTTTATCAAGCGCGAAGCTGTTGCCGAAGAAATTAAAGAAGAAGGCGGTGAAGGTTAATGAAAACTAAAGAACTTCACGAAATGACGGTCGAAGAATTGAATACGAAGCTTAAAGAACTCAAAGAAGAGCTTTTTAACCTTCGTTTCCGCCACGCGATTGGACAACTCGAAAATCCCGCGTCGCTTAAAACCTGCAAGAAGGACATTGCTAAAATAATGACCATCTTGAGAGAAAGAGAAATCGCGGCAAAGGCGTAGGAGTGTTATTATGGAAAGAAATTTAAGAAAAGAAAGAGTAGGCGTGGTCGTATCCGACAAAATGGATAAGACGGTAGTCGTAGCCATCGAAGAAAGATATAAACACCCGCTCTATAAAAAGACTGTAAAAAAGACTCATAAGTTTAAAGCCCACGACGAAGCCAACGCTTGCGGTGTAGGCGATAAAGTTCTTATCGTCGAAACGAGAAAACTCTCTAAAGACAAAAATTGGAGAGTTGCCGAAATCGTCGAAAAGGCTAAATAAGGAGGCTCAACGTGATACAACCGTTTACCAGATTAAAAGCGGCGGATAACTCCGGCGCAAAAGAGTTAATGTGTATTAAAGTTCTTGGCGGCTCCTTTAGAAGGACCGGCAACATAGGTGACGTTATCGTTGCCAGCGTAAAAACGGCTATCCCTGGCGGACAAGTTAAAAAAGGCGAGGTTGTTAAGGCTGTTATAGTTAGAAGCACGTCCGGCATAAGAAGAAATGACGGAACTTACGTTCGTTTTGACGAAAATGCCGCGGTTATTATCGACGCGCAAAAGCAACCGAGAGGAACTCGTATCTTTGGGCCGATAGCAAGAGAGTTAAGAGATAAAGACTATATGCGTATTA
>CAZNWP010000092.1:0-4616 GCA_964576995.1 uncultured Christensenella sp.
GTCTTGCATACCTTGTCGGAATGATTTATAATAAAATCAGAAAAGGTCAGGCGAAAAAACTTTGTCCGAAGTTAAGCCCTAAAAAAACTTGGGCGGGTGCTATCGGAGGCGTTATAGGCGGCGTGCTCGGTTCTTTGCTCGTTTGCTTGATTTTCAACGGTATGGTAACCGAAATAGGCAACGCTTCGCCTAATTCCTCAACGTTCGCGTATCCGTACGTCTTTTTTGCGGTCGTCGGATTTATCGGCTCTATTTTAACGGAGATCGGCGATTTGTTCGAGAGTTATATTAAACGTCGCGTCGGCATAAAAGATATGGGTAAAATTATGCCCGGACACGGCGGAATTATGGATAGAATAGACGGAACGAGTTTTTTAAGCGTAGCCGTTTATATCGCGTTTTTATTAGTGTAAAAAAATTATTAAAGGAAGTTTATTATGAAAAAAATTGCTGTTATAGGGAGTACGGGCTCCATCGGCGTTCAGACTTTGAACGTTATAAGGCGTCATTCCGATAAATTTAAGGTCGTATCTCTCGCGGGCGGTTATAACGCGGGATTGTTTATCAGACAAGTAGAAGAGTTTAAGCCGAAAGTCGCGACACTCGCAACCGAAATAAATCGCGATTACGTCGCGCCCAAAGGTACGGAATTTTTTTCCGGAGATAAAGCGTTTACACGCGCAATCGTTGCGGAAGCCGATATCGTCGTTATCGCGCTCGTCGGTTTTAAGGGTATAATAGCCGTTTTAGACGCGATTGAAAAGGGAAAAACCGTCGCTCTCGCCAATAAAGAAAGTTTGGTCGTCGGCGGCGATTTGGTTATGCGCAAGGCGAAAGAGAAGAACGTTAAAATTTTGCCCGTAGACAGCGAACATTCCGCTATATGGCAATCACTCGGCTTCGATTTCGGCAAAGAGTTTAACAGAATTATTTTAACCGCTTCGGGCGGCGCTTTCCGCGATTTGACGGAAAAAGAATTGTCTAAGGTTACATCGCGTGACGCGCTTAAACACCCTAATTGGAAAATGGGCGAGAAAATAACCGTCGATTGCGCTACGCTCGTAAACAAGGCGTTCGAAGTTGCGGAAGCAAAATGGCTCTATAACGCTAGTTTTGACGATATTGACGTCATAATTCACCGTGAAAGCATCATACACTCTATGGTAGAGTATAAAGACGGATCCGTTATCGCACAAATGAGTTATCCCGATATGGAATTGCCCATTCAACTTGCGTTAAGTTATCCCGACAGAATAAAAAGCGCGGTAAAATGCTTAAATTTTGCGGAAATAGGCAAACTAACTTTTGAAAAACTTGACGTTAAGCGTTATCCGTGTTTCGAACTCGTATTAAACGGTATAAAAAAAGGTGGAGCGTATCCCGCGGTGATTAACGGTGCGAACGAAGCAGCTGTAAAGTTGTTCTTATGCGATAAAAATTCTTTCACGGGAATTTACGCGTGCATTTCGTCGGCAGTCAACGCGTTTAAGGGTGAGTTCGACGGTTCATACGAATCTCTTGAAAACGCTAACCGCTTCGGCTTCAACTTCGTAAACGCAAAATTTGGGAGATAAATGAATTTTTTGTTTTTGACGTCCTTTCTCGGAGTCTTAAAATACGTTTTATATATTCTGATTGCAATACTCGTGTTACTCGTAATGATAACGGTACACGAGTTCGGTCATTTTATAACGGGTAAAATTTTCGGGTTCGGAATTGAGGAGTTTTCTATCGGTTTCGGACCTAAGATATTCGGAAAGACGAAAATTGACGGCGAAAAGTTTTCCGTCAGAGCAATTCCGCTCGGCGGATATTGCGCTTTTAAGGGTGAGGACGAGGACGACGACGATCCGTCGGCGTTCAATAACAAAAAACCGTGGCAAAGAATTATCGTTTTAATATCCGGCGCGTTAATGAATTACTTTCTCGCGTTAATCGTTATCGTTATAATGTTCGGCGTGTTCGGCAGTTCCGCCATAATGGTGGGAAAGAGCGATTATAACGGCGAGGCTTATTCTTTTTACGACAGAGACGTTGTTGCGGAGGTCGACGGCAAAGAAGTTTATCTCGTTACGGATATAATGAACGCCGTAAACGGTAAAAAATGCGGTGATAAAATCGTTTTTAAGATATACAGGAACGGTGTGTTTTCCGATACGGAAATAGCCCTTAAAGCGGACGCCGATTTTAAGAACTTAGAGGACTCGGAGACGTTTTGTAAATCACTCGGAATATCTTACGTAACAGATTCCGAAGGCACGGTAGTCGCAAATCTTTATACGGTCGGAATAAAACGCGGTTTTTTTAAGACGATTGGACATTCGTTCAGATATTCGCTAAAACTCGCGGGGACGGTGTTTACCGTTTTCGGGCAGTTAATAACGGGCGCGCTCGGAATAAAATCCGTCGGAGGAACGGTTACGACTATATCCGTAACGGCAAACGCTATTATGTCGGGCGGAATGTGGAGTCTTTTAAATATAACGGCTTTTATCGGGGTAAATCTCGCCGTGTTTAACTTGTTGCCGTTTCCCGCGCTCGACGGCTCGCGCGTAGTATTCGTTCTAATTGAGTGGATATTTAAAAAGCCCGTAAATCGAAGGGTTGAGGGAATAATTCATACCGTAGGTTTTACGTTTATTTTGTTGTTCGCGGTTTTCGTCGATCTTCAAAGATGCTTTTAGTAAGCGTGGATTATCAAGTTTTATCGCAAAAACCCCTTTAATTTTCTGCTATAATCGGTTATAATGTTTTCCATAAAAAATTTTTTTGTTTTTTATGGAATTTTTTTTGAAAAAATCTATCGAAATTTTAAACAAATGTGGTAAAATAAAAGAAAACATTGCGGAGGATATTTTTATGGCAATCAAAAACGCGTATCTTAACGACCTTCTCGAAAGAGTCAAAAAGAGAAATCAAGGCGAACCCGAGTTCATTCAAGCGGTAACCGAAGTATTTACTTCGTTAGAACCCGTTGCGGACAAGAGACAAGATCTCATCGACGCGGGCGTATTTGAAAGAATAGTCGAACCCGAAAGACAAATCATATTCAGAGTGCCTTGGGTGGACGATAACGGCAAAACGCAAGTTAATAGAGGTTTCAGAGTTCAATTTAACTCTGCTATCGGACCTTATAAGGGCGGTATAAGACTTCACCCGTCCGTTTACCTCGGAATTATTAAATTCTTAGGTTTCGAACAAGTTTTCAAAAACAGTTTAACTACGCTTCCGATGGGTGGCGCGAAAGGCGGTTCCGACTTTGATCCTAAGGGTAAATCCGACGGAGAAATAATGAGATTTTGTCAGAGTTTTATGACGGAACTCTGCAAATATATCGGCGCGGATTGCGACGTTCCCGCTGGCGACATCGGTACGGGCGCGAGAGAAATCGGTTATATGTTCGGACAATATAAGAGAATCAGAAACGAATGGGTAGGCGTTCTCACGGGTAAAGGTTTGACTTACGGAGGTTCTTTGGCGAGAAAAGAAGCGACGGGCTTCGGTCTTTGCTACTTTACCAACGAAATGCTTAAAGCGAACGGAACGAGTTTCGACGGCAAAACAGTGCTCGTTTCGGGTTCTGGTAACGTTGCTATATACGCTTGCCAAAAGGCGAAAGAATACGGTGCGAACGTCGTCGCTATGAGTGATAGTAACGGCTATATTTACGATAAGAACGGAATAGATCTCGACGCCGTTAAACAAATTAAAGAAGTTAAACGCGGCAGAATTAAAGAGTATCTTGACACTCATAAAGACGCGGAATATCACGAGGGTTGCAAGGGAATATGGTCGATTCCGTGCGACATCGCTCTTCCTTGCGCAACGCAGAATGAAATCGACGGCGAAAGCGCGAAAATTCTCGCTAAAAACGGTTGTAAAGTCGTTTCCGAAGGCGCGAATATGCCTTCTACTCCTGAAGCGATCGACGTTTACTTTGAAAGCGGAATGCTTTACGGTCCCGCAAAAGCGGCTAACGCAGGCGGCGTAGCAACGAGCGGTCTCGAAATGAGTCAAAACTCCATCAGACTTTCTTGGTCTTTCGAAGAAGTCGACGAAAAACTTCACGGCATAATGAAAGAAATATTCAAATCTTGCGATGAAGCGTCGAAAGAATACGGAATGAAGGGCAACTATATGGCGGGCGCAAACATTGCGGGCTTCCTTAAAGTAGCCGAAGCGATGAAAGCGCAAGGCAACGTATAGTCGCCGAGAGTACAACCTCTAATTATCCCAAATCTAATAACTAACGAAACCTGTCCATGGGACGTCCCGTCTCTCGGACGGATGTTGGTATATTACCCCCACACGCTAAGCGTGTGGGGCTAAACAAATAGAAGTAAAGCCGTAGCATAAAAACTACGGCTTTTCCTTAATCATTTTTTATCTTTTTCCTTTGTGTACAAATCTATGTGTTTAGGAAATTTTAAATTATTTTTATCTCTATAAATTGCAAGTTGAGCAACAATTATAAACTCGTTTTCTTCGTAGCCTTTTACGTTTTGGTATACTTCGGCAAAATAACTATGGTCGTAAAAAAAATCTTCGTAGCAATCGGTGGTGTATGATTTTTCGTTTTCAATTATCTCCATAATATCGTATTTAAAGCCATCACC
>CAZNWP010000093.1:0-4614 GCA_964576995.1 uncultured Christensenella sp.
ACTTACGGGAACGTTTACGTACAAATCGAAATTCTTGCGCTTGAAAATTTTGCTCGGTTCGACTTTTATGACGACGATAAGGTCGCCCGCTTCGCCTCCGTTTTTAGAGGCTTCGCCGTAACCTATCTTTCTCAAATAACTGCCCGTATCCGCGCCCGCGGGAATATTAAGACTGACTTTCGAGGAAACCTTGGTATACCCCTTGCCCTTACAATCGGGACACGGCTCCGTAATTTTTCTGCCCGTACCTTTACACTCGTCGCAAGGACGAACGGAAACGGAACGGAAAAATCCGTTAGACGTGGTATACTGAACCTGCCCCGAGCCGTTACACTTAGGACAAGTCTGATACGCCGTGCCGTTCTTCGCGCCCGTGCCTTTGCAAGACGTACAAGGTTGATTGCGCGTATACACTACTTCGCGAACGCAACCTTTCGCCGCGTCCATAAAGGAAAGAGACACTTCCAAAGTAACGTCGTCGCCCTTAGTTTTGGTTTGCGCTCTCTTAGAACTGCCGCCGCCGAACCCGCCGAATATGTCGCCGAATATATCCTCGAATCCGCCGCCCGAGAATCCCGAAAAGCCGGAAAACCCGCCCGCGCCGTTACCGCCGAATCCGCCCATACCGGGGTGTTCGCGCTCGAAGTCGTACTGCTTTCTCTTTTTATCGTCGGACAAAACTTCGTTCGCCTCGTTTATCTCCTTAAACTTTTCCGCGGCTTCCTTATCGCCGGGGTGAAGGTCGGGATGATATTTTTTAACGAGCGTTCTATACGCCTTTTTTATATCGTCGGACGTAGCGTTTTTATCCACGCCCAATATCGAATAGTAATCTTTCGCCATAAAAAATTCCTCGTTTTAGCATAAACTGAAAGGCACGAATTGTGCCTTTCAGCGTAAGTTTTCGTTTATTTTTCGATAAAAAACCGTTACTGATCGCCGCCTTGATGGAACTCCGTGTCGCCCGCGCCGCCGTTATCGGGGTTTGCCCCGTTCGGGTTTGCTTGCTGATACACTTTCGCGAACACTTCTTGAGATACGTTCGACAACGCTTCGAACGCTTTATCCATTCTCTCTTTGTCGTTGGAGTCGAGTTCGGTTTTAGCCGTCTTGATTTCGCTTTCGAGTTTGGCTTTATCTTCTTCGGTTATCTTGTCGCCGAGATCTTTAATTGATTTTTCCACGGTGAATATCATTCCGTCGAGTTTGTTGTGCGAGTCAACCGTCTCTTTACGTTTTTTATCTTCTTCTTCGTACTGTTTCGCTTCGTTTACGGCTTTGTCGATATCCGCGTCCGAAAGGTTGGTAGAAGAAGTAATGGTAATGTTTTGGCTCTTGCCCGTTCCCATATCTTTAGCGGAAACGTTGACTATGCCGTTCGCGTCGATATCGAAGGTAACTTCTATCTGCGGTATTCCGCGCGGAGCGGGAGCGATACCCGTAAGTTCGAAACGACCGAGCGTCTTGTTGTCTTTCGCAAATTCTCTTTCGCCTTGCAAAATGTGAATGTCGACTTGAGTCTGATTATCCGCCGCGGTGGAGAATACTTGAGATTTCTTAACGGGGATAGTCGTATTTCTTTCTATAAGTTTGGTACATACGCCGCCGAGCGTTTCGATGCCGAGCGACAACGGCGTTACGTCGAGAAGCAGAACGTCTTTAACTTCGCCGGATAACACGCCGCCCTGTATTGCCGCGCCGATAGCGACGCATTCGTCGGGGTTGATTCCCTTAAACGGTTCTTTACCCGTCAACTGTCTTACTTTGTCGATAACCGCCGGAATACGCGTCGAGCCGCCGACTAATATTACCTTGTCAATGTCGGAATAAGAAAGTTTAGCATCCGCCATCGCCTTTTTCATAGGTTCGGTGGTCGCCTCTACGAGATCGGCGGTAAGCGCGTCGAATTTTTGTTTGGTAACGTTTATATCGAGGTGCTTAGGACCGGTCGCGTCAGCGGTTATAAAGGGAAGGTTGACGTTGGTGCTGCTCATACCCGAAAGTTCTATCTTCGCTTTTTCCGCCGCTTCTTTAAGTCTTTGCATAGCGAGTTTATCGCTGGATAAATCTATGCCCTCTTTCGCCTTAAATTCGGAAACGAGATAATCCATAATTCTGTTGTCGAAGTCGTCGCCGCCGAGTTTACAGTTACCGTTCGTCGCCAAAACCTCGAAAACGCCTTCGCCTATTTCCATAATGGATACGTCGAACGTTCCGCCACCCAAGTCGTAAATTATAACCTTTTGCGTTTTACCTTCCTTGTCGAGCCCGTAAGAAAGAGCCGCCGCAGTCGGTTCGTTTATTATACGCAATACGTTAAGTCCCGCGATTTTGCCCGCGTCCTTAGTCGCTTGACGTTGACTGTCGGTAAAGTATGCGGGGCAAGTAATAACCGCGTCTTTAACTTCGCCGCCGAGATACGCTTCCGCGTCTTTTTTGAGTTTAGACAATACCATAGCGGAAATCTCTTGCGGGGTGTAGCCCTTGCCGTCAACGTCTACTTTATAATTTTCGCCCATGTGGCGTTTAATGGACGAAATAGTCCTGTCGGGGTTGGAAACCGCCTGACGTTTCGCAACTTGACCTACGAGACGTTCGCCGTCTTTCTGGAAAGCCACGACGGACGGGGTAGTTCTTGCGCCCTCCGCGTTTGCTATTACTACCGGTTCGCCGTTTTCCATAACGGCTACGCACGAGTTCGTCGTTCCTAAATCTATACCTATCGTTTTCATAAATGTTTTCTCCTTATATTTTAATTTAATCGTGTTTTATATTATTTTGCGCCGTTTTTTACTATTTAACGACGCTTACTTTAGCGTACCTGATTATTTTGTCTTTCATTTTGTATCCGCGTTCGAATACTTGCTTTACCGTATCGCTTACGTCGCCTTCGTCGCCTTGAACCTGCATAACCGCTTCCGCAACGTTGGGATCGAACGTTTCGCCCACCGGATTGATTTCGTCGATTTCCATTCCTTTAAGCGTTTCGTCGTACTTGCGCTTTATCGCTTTAATGCCCTCTTCCGTCTTTTCGTCGAGGCCTAAACCCAACGCTCTGTCGAGATTGTCGCCGACGGGCAAAATTTTGATTATCACGCTCGACACGCCCTCGTTAAAGGCTTCTTGCCAAAGTTTTGCGTTGCGCTTTTTATAGTTGTCGAATTCCGCCACGCTCCGCATCCACTTGTCTTTGTACTCCGCCGCTTGTTTTTTCCATTGTTCCGCTTCTTCGTTTATCGCGGATTCCGCGGACTTTTCCGTCGCCTCTGCATTAGCGGCGTTCGCTTGTTCTTCCGTCGCTTCCGTAAGGTTTTCTTCGTTTATTGCTTTTTCTTGTTTGCTCATTGCATAATCCTTAATATTGTTTATATTTGTTTTTGCTAACGCTTGTCGTTCATCATATCTTCCAATATTCTGCCCACGCCCTCTAAGACGGATACGACTTTCTGATAATCCATTCTAAGCGGTCCTATAACGCCGTACGTGCCTATCTTAACGCCGCTCGCGGAATACGTCGCCGTAACCAACGAACAGTCGGAAGGCATTTTCTCACCGTCCTCGCCGCCTATTTTTATGTTTATCTCGATATTGTCGTTATCTTCGGATAACAGTTCCGCAAGCCTATCTTTGCTCGTTACGACGGAAAGGAAGTTTTTCATCTTCTCCGAATCGTTGTTGTATTCGGGGTGATTTAAGATTTTGCTTTCGCCCTCCATAACGACGTCCGCTTTGTCGCGGTTTACGTAATCCTCGATCGCGTCCATTACGCTGTCGAATATCTCGCGAAAACCGTCGAACTCTTCTTTAACGACGTCGGACATCGAATTGACTTCTCCGAGTTGCTTGCCCGTAAACAATTTGCCGATAAGCCTCGACGCTTCTTCTATTTGCGCGTCCGACATATTCTCGGGAATGTTTATGAATTTATCCCTTATCAGCGTGTTTTCGGTAACGATTAAAAGCAACGCTTGCGTAGGCTTATGACGGAATATATCGAGTTTAACGATTTTTTCCGAGCCGCTGTGATTGGACATCGCAACCGACGTGTAATCCGTAAGTTCGCTTATAACTTTAACGGTGTTCTGAACCACCGCTTCGAGGTTGTCGGCGTGATCTTTGAACGCGTTTTTTATCGCGCCGATCTCCTTGCCCGTAAGTTTGCCTTTGTCCATAAGTTCCGTTACGTACAGTTTATACGCCTCCGTGGACGGAACTCTGCCGCTCGACGTGTGAAGTTGCGTTAAGTATCCCATTTCTTCGAGCCCCGCAAGTTCGCTTCGAATAGTCGCGGAACTTACGTTGGACATATATTTTTCCGTTATACTTTTAGAAGATACGGGTTGCGCGGTGGAAATGTAATCGTCCACCACGTACTGCAATATTTTCTTCTTTCTGTCGGAAAGTTTCATTTTATCACGCTCCCGAATAATCTTTCGCGTTGGCAAAGTTAAAAGTTTTTTGTTAGCACTCTTTTTACTTAACTGCTAACTTTGACTTAATTTTACACTTATTATAATAGTTTGTCAAGGGTTTATCACAAGTTTTTAAAAGTTTTACTTAAATTTTTTAAAAACGACTAAAAACCCCGCCGCCAAGCCCACGCCGACGCCGGGT
>CAZNWP010000094.1:0-4605 GCA_964576995.1 uncultured Christensenella sp.
CGCCTACCTCGTCCTTGTCTAAAGCAAGGTCGCCGTAACTGCGTTTTTGTCCCAACAATTCGTTAACTCTCTTTTTATCAACGGTTTGCTTGTCCGCGTATTTACCGAGCGCGAATCCCGAAGCAATCTTTCTCGCAACGGTTTCAACTTCGCGTTCAAGGCTTCTGACGCCGGCTTCCATCGTATAACCCGTAATTATTTCTTTAAGTCCGCCGCTGGTTATCTTGAAATTTTCAGCGGTTAAACCGCACTTTTCACGCGCTTTTTTAACCAAATACTTTTCGGCGATATGCAACTTTTCGATTTCGGTATATCCCGAAAGGTTTATAACTTCCATTCTGTCGAGCAAAGGCGCAGGTATCGTTTCGAGCGAGTTCGCCGTCGTTATAAACATTATTTTAGAAAGATCGACGGGGATTTCGATAAAGCGATCGCGGAAAGTCGCGTTTTGCTCGGGGTCGAGAACTTCGAGCAAAGCGCTGGCGGGGTCGCCGTGTATATCCGCCGAAATCTTGTCGATTTCGTCAAGCAAGAACACGGGGTTCATACTCCCTGCCTGTTTAAGCCCGTAAATAATTCTGCCCGGCATCGCGCCGACGTAAGTTTTACGGTGTCCTCTGATTTCTGCTTCGTCCTTAATTCCGCCGAGACTCATTCTCACGAATTTACGTCCCGTGGCACGCGCTATCGAAGTCGCTATCGAAGTCTTACCCACCCCCGGAGGTCCTACGAAGCAAAGTATTTGCCCCTGAAGTTTCCCCGTGAGTTTTAATACCGAAAGATATTCGACTATTCTTTCCTTAATCTTTTCAAGACCGAAGTGGTCGGCTTCCAAAACAGCCTTTGCGCCGTTCAAATCGCCGTTGTCTTCGGTATATATTCCGAAAGGAACGTCTTTTATCCAGTCGAGATAGTTAAGCATTACCGAGTAATCGGGCGAAGACGGATTGAGTTTGTCGAGACGGGCGACTTCACTCATCAACTTATCTTCTATTTCTTTCGTAAAGCCCTTGCTCTTTATCGCGTCGATATATCCCTGTTTGACGGATTCGTCGTCGCCGAGTTCGGTGTGAATCGCTTTAAGCTGCTCGCGCAAATAATATTCTTTTTGTCCTTCTTCGATACGCTTTCTAACCAAAGCGTCGATTTCGTTTTGAACTTTCAATACTTCGGTTTCATTTAAAAGTAACGCCGAATATCCCGTAAGTCTTTTTACCGTATCGTCTTCCTCGAGCACGGACTGTTTGTCCGCTTCTTTAAGCGGAAATACCGTAAGTGCGTTATCGATAAAAAAGTTGGGGCTGTCGATATCTCTAAGCGTGTCTATTATTTCTTTTGCGGAATTGTTTTTAAGGTGAACGAAGTCAAACGTCACCTGCTTCGCTATTCTGAACGCCGCTTCCGTTTCAATCGGGTCGCTCGCGGTATAGTCTGAACGAACCGCGGCTACCTTAAAGTATCCCTCGCACGACAAAAATGCCGTGATTTTAGCCCTGTATAAAGCCTCCGCCATTACCTTTGAAACGCCGTTGCTCTTTATGATTTGTCTAATTCTGCAAACGACGCCCGTATAATAAAGCCCGTCCGATTTTACGTTTTCTTCCGACGGTTTTTTTTGCGCGGTCAAAAAGACCTCGCCGCCGTACTGTTCGGCTGCTTTTAAGGCGTTCAAAGACATTTCCCTACCCGCGTCGAAATTTATCGCGGTTTTCGGGAAGATTACCCTGCCGCGTATCGCGATAAGCGGCAATTCTTTTTCTTCACGCAAAACGCTTACGTTAGCGTCGTCCGTTTTTATAATTTCTTCCATTTTATACCTTGTATCCGTTAGTAACGCCGCTAAATTCAATCAACTTAGACGGCTTTGTTTTTTATCCGTTAAAAAGGGTTTTCACCCGCTAAAATTTTGTCGATAATTTGTTTTACAGGTTGATCGTCCACCGACGGAACTATGTGTTTTGCCACCTTTTTAAGTTCGTCGACACCGTTTTCAACGCAACAGCCTTCTCCAAACGCTACCAAAGTCAAGTCGTTTGTAGAATCGCCTACCGTTATCGTTTCACTCTCTTTTACGCCGAGTTTCTTCGTTATCAACTCGCACGCGGAACGCTTCGTACAGTCCTTTGAAACGATTTCAACTAAAATTTCCGCTCCGCTGTTGATTACGACCTTATCCGAAAACTTTTCTTTAATCTCTTCAATTATATCCGTAACGTCCTCGTCGGGCATTTTCGTCATAAGAAGTTTACCGTAAAAGCCCTTAGAAGTCTTCGTGTATTCGGGAATATCGACCGCCTTTTTGTTTTTATACGAATCCGACCACTGCACGTAATACTGTAGCGGTTTTCCGTCGCCGTCGTATAAGAGCGTATCGCCGTTGAACGTAACGAAGTCTCTTTGACGTTTACTTCTTACTAATTCTACTATTTCTCTTACTGTTTCCGGCGCGATGCCGTTTTCAATCACCTCGTCGCCGATTTTAACCACAGCGCCCTGATACGCGCATATCGCGTCGCATTCTATTCCGTTTTTCTTCATAACGTCGTAAGCGGAAAGAGAACCCCTTCCCGAACACAGCGCGAAATATCCGCTCGCCGCACGGTAACGTTTTATCGCCTCGACGGTTTCCTTCGCGACGTCGTGTCCGTAAGCGTGCGACAAAGTTCCGTCGTAGTCGGATATAATCATTTTATATTGCATAATCTAGTCTCCTTATTATCGTAAAAATCACGTTTAGGCGCGGTTTCAATCATAACGGTATCGTCTAACCGCTACCGTTATAACGAAATATTTTCTTTTTTAAGCGTCAATAAAATTTCTTCGGCAAGCGCGTCGCCTATACCGTCGACCAAGGTTAATTCTTCTTTAGTCGCGTTCATTATGCCGGATAAATCCCTGAACCTTTCTAACAACGCCTGTTTTTTAACCTTGCCGATTCCGCCTATTCCGTCGAGAACCGATACGAGGCTTCTCTTGCCGCGTAAACTTCTGTTAAATGTTATTGCGAAGCGGTGCGCCTCGTCTCTTATCCTTTGCAAAAGCCGTAAAGCGTAGTCCGACTTGTCTATCAAAACGCTTTTGTCCGAATAAAGCGTAAATACTTCTTCTTCCTGTTTTGCAAGAGAAATTAAATCTATATCGGTTACTTTCAATTCGTCGAAAATTTGTTTTACCGAAGACAGTTGCCCTTTACCGCCGTCGATTATTATTAAATCGGGCTTCGGGAATTTAGTCTCTTCTTCGGTGCCTAATTTTGAAAGCCTGCGTTTAAGAACTTCTTTTAACGACTCGAAGTCGTTATTCCCCTCGACAGTCTTTATTTTAAATCTTCTGTATTCTTCAGAGTCCTTTTCGCCGTCCGTAAATACGACCATCGACCCTACTTTATCCACGCCCGAAATATGCGAAATATCGTAACATTCCATACGCTTCGGATATTTAGATAAGTTTAACACACGGGCAAGTTTTTTGCAAGCGTTTACCGTCATATCGGTCTTGTGGCGAATACGCTCGACGGATTTTTTAAGATAGTCTTCGGCGTTCACCGTAGCCATATCTACGAGTTGCTTTTTTATTCCTTTAACCGAAGCCGAAATCGTCACCTTTTTTTCCGCGACGGCGCTTAAATACCGTTCGATAACCTCACCGTCGGTCGGAAGCGTAAACGAAATAATTTCGGACGGAATATCCGCGGGATTTTTATAGTAACCCGTTATAAAGTCAGCAAGCCCTTCTTCTTTATTAAAATATACGTTTTCTTCACTGAAATTTTTTACACCGAGCATTCTGCCCTGTCTAACCGTAAGGAGTGAAAACACCGTATACAATCCATTATCCGCCATCGAAATAACGTCCGCGTCGATAAAACGGTTCATCGCGGTTATTCTTTTTACTTTGAGTTTTTCAAGACTTTTAAGGCGTTCTCTGCAACTCAGCGCCGCTTCGAACTCTTCGTTTTCGGCGTGTCTTTGCATAGCCGCTTTCAATATTTCTTCTGGTCTGTCGTCGTCCGCGCCTGATAAAAAATCTATCGCTTCGTTCACGGATTTTAAGTATTCTTCTTCGTCAACGCGATGACTGCACGGCGAAGCGCATTTGCCTATATGGTAGTTGAGACATTCTCTTTTGGTCTTTTCGGTTATCTTGACCGAGCACGGACGAAGCCCGTAGGTAAGATTCACTAGTTCCAAAACCTCGGCGGCGTTTATTCCGCACATAAACGGTCCGAAATACTTTCCGCCGTCCTTTTTAATCTTTCGCGTAATAAAAAAGTACGGGAACTTTTCTTTCAGGTTGATTTTTAAATACGGATACGTTTTGTCGTCCTTTAATAAAATATTGTACTTGGGCTTATGCTTTTTTATCAGGTTGTTTTCTAACGATAACGCGTCGATTTCGGAATTTACGATGACGTAATCGAAATCCGCGATATGCGAAACCATCGCTTCGACCTTTTCGGTTTTTTGCGTATTAAAAAAGTACTGCCGTACCCTGTTTTTTAAGTTTTTAGCTTTGCCCACATAAATTATATGCCCGCCGTCTTACTTCATTCTATAAACGCCGGGGTTCGTCGGAAGCATTTTAAGTTTATCTTCTATAATGCTC
>CAZNWP010000095.1:0-4481 GCA_964576995.1 uncultured Christensenella sp.
TTTATGTATATATTTTACCATAAAATATTCCCCGATTCAACAAAATAATTCGCCTAAACGCGTTTTATCGGAAAAATTCGGGGACGGCGAAGCAAAATCTTCTCCTTACTTTGCATTGTATCACCTATTTAAAATAAAGTCAACGAAAATGCGAAACTTTTTTCATATTTTACCATAGTAAAATAAGTTGATTTTTTTCTTAAAATGTATTAAAATATAATAAAAACGGAAACGATTTTATGAAAACGACGGTTAGAGAACCGCAACAAGAGCGGTCGATTGAAAAGAAAAACAGAATTATCGAAGCGGGTTACCAACTTTTTTCGGAAGTCGGATTTTACGGCACGAACACCGCGGAGATTGCAAAGCGCGCGGGCGTGTCCACGGGCATAGTTTACGGATATTTTTCGGATAAACGCGATATTCTTATAAGCGTTCTCGAAATTTACATAAACAGAGTTTGCGAACCCGTGTTCGCGTTGATCGACGAACTTAAATTTCCCGTCGACTTCGGCACGATCGTAACGCAAATTCTCGATTTATTGATTAAAACGCATAAAAGCAACACCCGCATACACGAAACGCTTCATTCGATGTCGGGAACGGACGAAGCGGTCAACGCGCAGTTTATCGCGTTAGAGGATGATATCACCGCTAAATTCGCCGAACGGCTCGCAAACCTCGGTGTAACGCTTTCTAACCCGATGGAAAAAATCCACTTCGCGATGGATATAATTCAGTCGTTCTGCCACGAATACGTTTTCGATAAGCACGATTATATAGATTACGACGCTTTACGAAAAATGGTAACGCAAACGCTTATAAATCTTTTTTCCGAATAAATAGTTTTCTTCCCTCTCTCCGTCGATACGGAGAGAGTTTTTATATTGCGTTTTTAGTTACAACGCACTTTAGATTTTTTTCTTTAAAATTTTCGCCCGCAAGACGACTGTCTTGCGGGCGGAGATTTTACCGACGTTAGACGCGGTATTACTTTAAGTTAAACGCTTTGTTTATATCTTCTACTTCTTTATCCGTTATCATTACGATATCGCCGATCATCTTAGCGTGAATTATCGTGTTTGCGGTTACTTCCGCAACTTCGAGTCTGTCGAACGCATTGATGAGCGTGTTACCCGTACTGATTACGCTATCGTTTTCAACGAGAACGACGGGCGAATGATCGGATATAGCCTGAGATATTGTTTCGGGTGAAGTAATGTTCGTTCCGAAAGGCACTCTCACAACGTCGCGCATCGAGATATAAGATTCGGGAATAGTTCTGCTGTCGATAGGCGTATGCGTAATACCGAAAGCCATCATATAGCGCGGTTGAGCAACGGTAATGGCGTTGATTTCGGGGTGTTCGTCGTATATACGCTTATGCAATTCAACGGAACGGCTCGGTGTTTTACCCGCTTCACGCCATTCGTGTTCTATTCTAACGATATCTTCGGGTTCGATATACTTTCTGTCCACGCCGTAAGGAGTGATAAGGAAAGAATTTTTATCGAGTCTGACGGAGAAAGTTCCCTGCGTGCTCGTGAAAAGATTTTGGTCGTACGCTCTGTGAATAAGCGTGCACATTTCCTTTCTCAATCTTCTTTCGTCGGAAGAATAAGTCGTGGGAATAAATTCGCCGAGAGTGTTTACGCCCTTTCTGCCGTAAATCTTTAATTGATCCTCGGACAAAACTTCGGGCGTGCCGAGATAAGACGCGGTAATACCCAAAGAAGCGGCGAAGTTTAACGTTTCGAAACGCTTGAACGCTTCGAAGAGGTTATCCGCGCAAGTGATTACGCCGTGGTTTTCCATAATAACGACGTTAAAGCCTTTTTCAATCTTATTAACGATACGTTTCGCAAGAGCGTCGCTACCCGGTACTTCGTATTCGGCAATGCCGACCGCACCGCATACTTGGTGCGGAGTAGGTATAATGTCCGTATCGGGAATTTTACGTATAAGACTGTAACTTACGAGTGCCGGCGGGTGCGCGTGTAAAACGGCGGATACGTCGGATCTCGTTTCATAAACGAGTTTGTGGAAAGGAAGTTCGACGGACGGTTTATATTTACCAATAACGGTGCCGTCGGGTAAAACTTTACATATATCCGACGCGGTAAGAGAACCTTTGTCTATACCGGACGGAGTGATCCAGATATTGCCTTCGCTGTCCTTTATAGAAAGGTTTCCGCCCGAAGTAGTCGTAAGACCTTTCTGATAAACTCTGCTTAAAAGCATAACTATCTGTTCTGCAGGATGCATTAAGTTGAAGTTCATAGTATATCTCCTGAAAAATTTTTTTGTCTTTAATTAAAACGTTTCCCCCGACGCCGAAAATTACATTTGTTGTCCGCCGGTAACGTTTATCGCTTGTCCCGTCATATACGAAGAATAATCGGACGCTAAAAACACCATTGCGTTTTCAATATCTTCGTATTCGCAAGAACGTTTCATAGGAACTTGGTTGATATATTTCTCGCGAACTTGCGCTTCGGTTATGCCTTGATTTGCCGCGTATTGTTTAAACAAACTGTTTACCCAGAGCGGAGAATTTAACATATTGCCGGGGCAAATGCAGTTGACTCTGACGCCGCTTTCCGCAAATTCTAACGCGAGCGACTGCGTAAGACCTACGCCGCCGAATTTACTCGCCGCGTACGCACCGTTTTTGAACGAGCCTTTTCTACCCGATTTACTGTTGATTTGAATAATGCTTCCGGATTTTCTTTCAAGCATCGACGGAGCGAACGCTTTTACGACGTTGAAGTATCCGTTTAAGTTAACGTTGGTTACGGCTGCAAACATAGCGGGCGTGAGATTAAAAATGTCTCCGCTCTTTACTATACCCGCGTTCGATACGAGAATATCGACTTGTCCCCATTTATCGAGAACGGTTTTAGCCATCGCTTCGCACTGTTCGTAGTTGGTAACGTCGACGGGAATAGCGATAGCGTCTTTAAGTTTAGCCGCAACCGCTTTCGCGCCTTCGATATTAAAATCGCAAACGGCGACTTTACACCCCTCTTTATCGAGTCTTACGGCAAGAGCCTCGCCCAAACCTTGACTTGCGCCGGTAACTACGGCGACTTTGCCTTTCAAATTCAATTCACCCATTATTTTTCTCCTGAAAAATTTATTTTTATTTCACCGTTTCTCTTCCGATAGCGGCGTATTGCTTAATTCTTTCGTATAAATTCGGCGTTTCGTTTATAGAACGTTCCGCGAACATACCGTATTCTATACCCTTTTCGTTAGTAATATATTCGTGTCCGATTAAAGCCCAAGTCGAATCTATCAAATGCGAATACTCGGGCAGAGCAAGCGCTGCGCACGCGAATTTTTGACGGGGCGAGTTTATGTCTTCGCCGCTTATTTCGAACAAGCCGTTCTCGCGGCACAACTTCATAACGCGTTTTAACTGTTCTGGAGTGTTACGCGTAGGCATATACGCGATAGCTTGTATGCCGACTTTTTTAATTTCGACGACGAGATCGACTAAGAACGCGTCCTCGAACTTTTGCGCTTTTTTATCGCCCGTCGGAGATTCGCCGACGTCGCCGAGATAAGCGTAAGCGGGTATCGCGCCGAAAGACTTTGCAACCTTAACGAACTCTTCGCAATCCGGCATTTCCTCGTCAGCGTCTATATAGAAAAATTTCGTATCCGCTTTAAGCACGCCCAAGAGGTCGTATAAAAAATGCGGATTAGCGTTATCCGTGAGATAACCCTTTATTTTATCCGACACGCCGAGTTTAAGGTCGTTTTCCAAAAAGTCGACGAGTTTATCCGTTCTACCGAAGCGATTCCATAATTTAACCGCCAAAGCGTAAAGCAAATGTCTTTCCGTAACGCTACCGCCTTCGCACGCGCGAGAGAGCGGATATACGTCCTTTTCAAAATCGAGCGACAGACCGAATTTGCCGTATTTGTCGGTAATAAGTTCGCACATTTTCGCGTCGCGTTCGTATCTTTTCTTACGGAACGGCGCGAGATATTCGTTAAACTTAGCGGCGTTTTTAAGCGGTATACCGTGAGCAGCCATATACACGCAGTCCGCTTGATCGGGGTGGTTTATCTTGCCGAAGCCCTTTTTAAATTTTGCGCGAACCTCTACCCCGCAAGTAGAACCGAGGTTAAGAATTTTCGTCGCCTTCTTAAATTCGTCTACACCAGAGAGAGAATCGTGATCCATTATCCCCGCGGAAGTTATCCCTGCGCGGTAAGCCATATACGCCGCTTTCGTCGGTGAGTACGGCGAAAAGGAATAAATCGTATGTATGTGGTTGTTCGCGTCGTTTTCTCTGCGAACGGGTTTATCCGTTTCGGTCTTAACGATTTCGCCGAGAGCGGTGAGTCTTTCGCTTGCGTCGTCCGCGTTGAGTTTATCTATTAAAGCGTTTACGTCCGTCATATTCAGTCCTTACCTTATAAATTTAAGAACCCGCCAAAGGATTTCTTACCTTTAAATTGTATAACAA
>CAZNWP010000096.1:0-4219 GCA_964576995.1 uncultured Christensenella sp.
GTTATGCGGAAAGGCGTCGAAAAGTACAAAATGATAAAAGACGGTGATAAAATAGCCGTCGGCGTATCGGGCGGCAAAGACAGTCTGACTCTGTTAAAACTGCTCTCGGAGTACAGAAGATTTTCTCCCGAACGTTTTGACGTTATCGGAATATCCGTCGACTTGCGTTTCGACGGCAACGACACGGACTACTCTGCAATAGAAAATTTTTGTAAAAACGAAAACGTGGAATTTTTCGTCGAGCGCACGGATATAGGCAAAATCGTGTTCGACGAAAGAAAAGAAAAAAGCCCTTGTGCGCTTTGTTCGAGAATGAGAAAAGGCGCGCTATACGACTCGGCGATAAAACACGGTTGCAACAAAGTCGCGTTAGGACACCACGCGAACGACCTCGTGGACACGTTTTTACTCTCGCTCTTTTACGAAGGAAGACTGTCGACGTTCGCGCCGAAAAGTTATTTAAGCCGCACCGGCTTAACGCTTATACGCCCTATGATTATGATAGAAGAAAGCGACGTAACGCCCGTCGCCAAAGATTTGCCCGTCGTAAAAAGCAAATGCCCCGCGGATAAAGATACTAAACGCGCGTTCGTAAAGACGGCGGTAAAAGAGTTGGGTAAAACCGTTCCGAACGTTCGCGATATGTTTTACACCGCGCTAACCCACCCCGAACGCTATAACTTATTCGACCGTTACGAACGCGAAATCGACGAGTTTTAAGCGTACGCGTTTACCCCGTTATAGAGTAAGTCCGCTTTTCGCGATACGTAGCCGTCGCAGTTACGCCCGAAAATTTTAGCGGCGCGGATAAATCCGCGCCGCTAAAATGCTTTCTTAAATTTTTATCTTAATAATTTTATTCCGTTCTTTTTATTAGAACACCCTCGCCCTTTTCGGATATAAACCAATACACCGCAATATTCACGACGAACAAAAACGCCGTTTCAATAAACGTTAACCACACCGCGGGAAGTTTTACGTAGATAGCGGCGAGAACGAATATTGCGACGAACACGAACGCGCTTAGCACGCACAACAACGACGCGCCGCTTTGTTTTACCGCTTGACCGTCGTTATCCCAATTCATTTTCGGAAAAAGCAGGTTGAAAATCAATCCGAGCGAGCCGCCGAGAGTCGCCAAAAGCAAAGCCGATAACACGCATAGCAACGCGACGGCGAACGACAGTTTAAGCCCTATCGCCGCGGCTAACGACACGACGAGTGCGGCGGGTACGTAAAACGTCGCGTTGACGAGAAGTTTTGCGTCGAAAACCTTTTTCATACGGACGGGCGAAGTTTTTATTACCCAAAACGCGCTACCTTCGAGCGATATCGAGCAATAAGTCGTCGGGGCGAGCAAAAACGTGAACGCGAGCGCGACGGGAATAAACGGCGCAACCAAATTGCTGAATCCGTCGGGCAACGCGGCTTCTTTCCTAATTAAACCTAATACCACGAAAAGCACTACCGCGAGCAACACCGATATCACGACGCCCATTATGCAATTCACCGCGTAAGACGGACAAGAGAAAACACGTTTCATTTCCTTTCCGTAAAGAGCCGAGGACACGCTTTTACCGTTATAAGTTTTCAGTTTAAAGTTTTTAACTTTGCGCTTAGCCGTCAACACCGCGTTGAGTTTACCGTAAAACGCCGTAATGAAAACCGCGACGACGGCTATACACGCGGCGTTTACGAGAACGTAGCACACGATATACCAAAAGTTAGCGTCGCCCTTGACGAGCCACGAAGCGAGAAAATAAATCTTGAATATAACGCCCGTGGGATCTACCGTCGCCGTTTCCTCCTCCGCCGCAAAACCCGATATAAAGGAAAGCGAGAAAACGCCTACCATAAACAAAAGCAAAAGTATTACGTTGACGAGGTTTTTAAAGCGGAACAGCGACGACAAGAGCGACAAAGCAAGCCCGACGATTATCGAAGCCGTCATCGCGAACAACGGCGAAAACAGAATTATTAAAACGTATTTAAGCGCGTAGCCGAAGGTTAGCGCGGCGGAAAGTTTCGCATACACTATAAACGACGGAAGCATTATCGCCACGGTAAAGTATAAGTCGGCAACGTACATATTGAATAGTTTAGCCAAAACCACGGTATGCGTTTTAACGGGAAGCGAAGCGAGCAAATCGAAGTCCTTAAACCCGAATAACGAGTTAGTCGACGAGTAAAAGGAAAAGAAAAAGTTCACGAACACGCATATAGCGAGCATTGCGGGAACGAGTTTATACAACGTCTCGTTAAGCGAAAGTATTTCCCCGAACATTTTAGCATAAACATATCCGAAAGTAATAAGCGCCGCCGCCAAAAGAACGAGAGTTACGATAGCGGATTTCGGAGACGTCGCGCGTTTTTTCTTTTTTTGCGAACCGACTAAGCCGTTCGCGGATAAAAACTGTACCTTAAAGAGCGATATAAAATCACGCATTTTCTTCTATCTCCAAAAAGAACGACTCTAAACTCTTATCGCCGACAACCTCTTGAACCGTTCCTTCGGCGACGAGTTTGCCTTTTTTAATTATGCCTATTCTGTCGCAGAGTTTTTCAGCCACTTCTAAAACGTGCGTGGAAAAGAAAATCGCTCCGCCCTCTTCGCATTTTTCGCGCATAATCTCTTTAAGTTTGTGCGACGCTATCGGATCGAGCCCCACGAATGGTTCGTCGAGCACCATAAATTTGGGATTATGTACGAGCGCGGATATTAAAACGAGTTTTTGTTTCATTCCGTGAGAATACGAAGATACGAGATCGCCGAGGATCGACTTTATTTCGAACGCCTCCGCGTACTTTTCTATTCGCTCGTTGCGATCCGCTTCGCTCACCCTAAAAATATCGCAAATAAAGTTTAAGTACTGTATGCCCGACAAGTGATCGTAAATATCGGGGTTATCGGGAACGTACGCCGTTACGCGCTTGCAATAGTCGGGATTGCCTTTTACCGACGCGCCGTCGATAAAAATCTCGCCGTCGTTAAAGTTCATCGCGCCTACGACCGCTTTAATAGTAGTGGACTTTCCCGCGCCGTTATGTCCTATAAACCCGTATATCTCGCCGTTTTTAACGGTTAAAGACAAATCGTCTACGGCGGTAAAATCGCCGTATTTTTTTGTAAAGTGTTTAATTTCAAGCATTTTCTTTCTCCTTGCTTATATTTTCATTTTCGTAAATATACGTACTGTACGCCGCGCCCGTCGCAAGCCCTAACATAACGATATACGCCCAGAGCAAAAATACGATTATCGCGGCAAGGCTACCGTAAAATTTATTGTAATTGTGAAAGTATCTTATATAAATCATAAACGCAATCGAACCGAGTACGATTATACACAACGCCACGAAGCCGCCCGTTACGAGATTTTTAAATCCGAGTCTAACCGGACTTATTATTTTATTAAGTAAAACTATGATAGCGTAAACGAGCAAGATTACGAACGAAAAAGTTAATATCGTCAAAAAAACGTTATCCGACGACGGCAAGCCGATTAAAGCCGCCACCCTACCGCCGAACGTCATAACGAGCGCGGCTGCAAGGAATACGCAAAATATAACGCCGAGCGCGACGACGGACATTAAACGCCTCCATATTCCGCCGCGATTTTCTTTTTTAACGCCGTAAAAGCACTCCCCGTCTTTCATCATTTGATTAAGCAACGCCGAACCCGAAAAAAGCACCGTGATAAAAAAGAACACCGTTATTCCGCTCGACGCGTTTTTGGCGGTATTGAGTATTACCTCCGCCGCTTGACGGAACTCTTCGGGAAGTTTGCCCGCTAACTTTTCGGTAAGATCTACGCCGAAAACGCCGAACGCCGTTATCACCAAAAACACGAGTGGCAAAAGCGCGGTTAAAAAATAATACACCCACGCCGCCGCGACGGTGGTAACGCGTTTATCGAAAAAACTTTTGATAAATCCGTTTTTAAGTCTCTGCATAATTATAAGTTTGAGAATTTATTCTCCGTTTTATGTATACGCTTATTTTACACCGAATAACTACGCCTTGTCAATAAATTTACGATATTTCGTTAAAATCAGTAACGGATTTTCATGTCTGCGGATTATTTCGATACGGATATTGACGTTCTCGTCGGACGGAAAAAATTTTAATATTTATTATAACGCTTACGGGCGGGCGCAAAATTGCGCCCGCCCGTAAAGGTTTTGATAATTATAGAAAAAAGCATAATAATGGTAAATTATC
>CAZNWP010000097.1:0-3957 GCA_964576995.1 uncultured Christensenella sp.
AGCGGTATTGGCACTATATCTTGACCATATATCTGGATAGTACGCACCCTTAGGATAGGCTTGCTATATCCGTTTAACTATAGAGACAAATCGTCTTTATTATATTCAGTATTGACATTGATTTCAAGTTTTTCTCAAAAACAATTTTTTATACTTCGTTTTTGTTGACCTTTTGAAATCGGTCGCTTTTCCTTTTCGTAAGCGCGGTTAAACGCGCTGGAAAGGGTTGCGTTATTATTTATTTTACTACAAACTAGGAAAAGTGTCAATCGACGGAACGGGGTTTTGCGTTTTTGCCTTTGAAAAGTTTAATTTTGGCGGGGTTTTTAATAATTAAGCGAGGAGGAGGAAAATGCGTGCGTTGCGGCGGGTGTGTCGGGCTTCAAAAAACGCGCGAAGTAGTTATATCTATTTATGAAGACGTATTAAAATCGGATATCTTTATTAAAAAATCGTAACTGCGGTAAATCGAAAAAAGATACGCGGGCAGGAACGTTTTTCAAAGTTTCCGCCCGCGCGGATTTTATTATATATAATATAGTTTTAGTTATTCTCTAATGCCAACGACGGGTGGTTTGTTTGCAACCTTTAATGTGGGCGCAACCGTGGAGAGAATAGATACGGCGAGCGATGTCGATAATAAAATCGCTATGTTTATCGCGTTGTAATCGAGTATGGTTATTTTTAGCGCGTTTTCTATCGTGTACGCGTTAATAAGAGCACAAGCCACGCCGCTCAAAATCGCGGAGACGACAAAACACGTCAGAGTAATGAGAAGTGTTTCGGTAAAGAATATTTTTATTACATCGAACTTGTTTGCTCCGATTGAGCGTAAAATGCCTATCTCTCTCGCTTTTGCGCTTATAGAAGCGGTTATAAAGTTAAACAACATAAGAACGGCAAACGCTCCGACGATTGCGCCCGATATGTAAAACAACTTTTTCATTTGCGCGACGATGCTCGTTATTTCGTTCGTCACTTCGTATATAATATTGTCGAGCACGTACGTCGCGCCGTCTTTTCCGCCGTTTAATATAAAGTGCGTTTCATTAAGCGAATAATCGGTCGGACAGATTAACTTGCCGTATTTTTCTTCGTTTGTAGAAATTCGATAATCGGTTTTATAAACGGTGTTTACGCTACCCGCGTTCGGCGCCGTTTTAATCGCGTACTTGTCGCGGAGGTCGTCGGATATAAAATAATCTTGAGACGAATAATCTGCATTGCCCTTTGCTATTAGAAAATATCCTTTTACCGTAAGGGGAATTTGTTCGTCGCCCGAATAAAATTTTGCGTAATAAGTATCCGACAAATCGGGTTTATAGCCGTAAAATTTCTCGTATGCGGACAGTGATTTTTCGGCAAGCGTTATAATATCGCTCTTATCGAGTTTGTAAAAAGAGAAGTGTTGGTCGAGTTTAAGTAAAACGGTTTTAAGTTCTATCAGATCCGTATCCGAAACATCCGAAGAGTCTAATAAAAAGCGGTAAAACGGCTCCAGTTTTGATATTACTCGGTTCATCGAAATGTAGATATCCGTTTCCGCCAACGTTTGCGGCATAGACGTTTTATTTCCGTTCAAGTCGTAAAAATTTACTATATCGCCGTATAGTCTGAGTGCGCGCGGAGTTATTACCGATTCGTGTTGCGACTCGTTAACGTCAAAAGATTGCGGCGTTTCCGAGATGTTGAAGCCGAAAGTCGGGGAATATCCTATGCTGACATAATCGTATTTATGTTCCGCATAAAAATCGTCGGACACGAACGCCACCGTATGAAAACCGTTTTCGAGAATGTCGGCGAGTTTTGCCGAAAGCGCTTTCTTGGTTAAATAATCGAGTTGAGAATCGGGGTTTAACAGTTCGTCGAATTCAACGGATATATCGCCGACGTCGTATACTCCGCATATCGTGAGCGGGATTTGTCCGAAAGAAATTGTGCGACCTAAAATTTCCTCGGCGGAGACTATGCTTTGGTTTCCTTCCGAAGAGGATATAAGCGTGTGCGCATAATATTCGTATACGTAGCGCGGAACGGCTACTTCGTTTTTGTTTTCGGGGTACTTACCGGTAAGAAGCGTAAAACCGTTGCTTTCTAAATAATTCGCACCGCAGTCCGAAAAACCCGTTAAGGCGTTTACGCAATAGTAATAAGAGTACTCGGTGTTTAATCGCCCTTCGCCTATCGTAAAACGTATACCGAGATAAGATCCTTCGCTGTCCGCGTTGGCGTTTTCGTATACGCCAAAGTTCATTATTCCGGCGAAATTTAAGTTTAAATCGTTATCGTTAAGTTTGTCGATGTCCGCTTGCGTGAATGCCGTCGAAAGGTTTACGGATTGTTCTCGTTTTGCGTAGCCGTCGTCTTGAACTACGGTTTGAGTGTAACTTGCGACGTATTCTTTATTAAGCGTTGCGCTTTTGTAGTCGGAACCCGATAACGCGTTGGAAATCGAATAAGCGGGATCGTATAGCATAAGCGCGGAAGAAATTCCGAAAAGGGTAAACGCCGCCACGGATAACAGTATCGTAAAGGCAAGCCGTATCGGCTTTTGTTTTATGCCTCCCCAAGCGAGTTTGAGCGCGTGCTTTAACGGCAAGCGCGATTTTACGAAATTCTTTTTTGTGCCGTCGCTCGCGTTTTCGTTTTTTGTGTTTTCGGCGGCGGATTTTTCCGAGTTCACACGTATATTTTTTTCGGCTTTTAACGGCGATATCAACGACGGATCCGAAGTTATAAGCGTCTCTTTTAATTTGCTGCTCATAATTCGTGAAATTTTCGCGAAGTCTGCTTGTGTTGGTTTCGACCAGTTGCGAACGAGTACGGCGTCGTCGCGTAAAATCTCGTAATTGTTCGAAAGTGTTTGCGTTGCGCGTTGCGTTATCTCGTTATCGGATATAATTTTTCCGTCGGCGAGTTCTATTATTCTGTCGGCGTAACGCTCGGCAAAGTCTCTGTCGTGCGAAACGACTAAAATCAATCTGGTTTTAGAAAGTTCTTTAAGCGTGTCGAAAATTTGTTCGCCCGTTTTAGAGTCGAGCGCGCCCGTCGGTTCGTCCGCCATTATTATTTTCGGATTTTTAATAAGCGCGCGGGCTATCGCTACACGTTGACGTTGCCCGCCCGATAACGTGTTGGGTTTTCTTTTGTTCATTCCGCTAAGACCTACTTGCTCTAAGATATCGTCTACTTTCTTTTTGTCGTTCGGCATGCTTTGAAGTTGCAGTGCGAGAGAAACGTTTTGCTCCACGGAAAACTTTTCTAAAATATTGTATTCTTGAAAAACGAAACCGACATAAGTGTTTCTGTATCCGTCGTAATCCGCATGCGTAAAGTTCGCGGTGCTTTTACCGTCCACGATTATTTCGCCCGAGGTCGGAACGTCGAGTCCGCCCGCTACGTTAAGCAATGTGGATTTGCCGGAACCGCTTTTACCGAGTAAAAATACCATTCCGTTTTCCGGAAAATCGACGGTTATATTGTCGAGAGCGTGTACGGCGGCTTTTCCCTTTACGTTGTAAATTTTGGATATATTTCTTAAAGAAAGCATATAAATTCTCCGTAATCCTAAACATTATTATAAACGCTAAAACATTATTATATACGCGCTACGTGCGCACGTCGCGCGCGAGAGATAGTTCGTATGTGATAGGATATATATACTATACATTACAACATGGGCTTTTGTCAAGAAAAAAATTGATTTTAATAATCGCGTGCATGGTACGTAAGGACAAGACTAATGTTAGAATAAAAAAATTTTTGAAAAAATTTAAAAAACTCTGAAAAAGTTTAAATTTTCGCTTGACTTAAAAATCTGAAAATGGTAATATATATAGGCTATCGAAAAATAGCGGTGCGCAAACGGCTTGTCCGAACGCGCAAATCCGACCGCAGTCGGGTATCGTAGATTGACAACTGCATAGAAGAGAAGTGAAGATGATTAGCAATAATTAT
>CAZNWP010000098.1:0-3931 GCA_964576995.1 uncultured Christensenella sp.
AACAAGGGTTAAAAAAGGGGTTATTTTATCGTATTCGACGAGAACGAACAATAAAATTTAATTTACGCGAAAGAGTTTGTGATAAGATAAACGACGAGGAGAATTATAAATGAAATTGTACGGAATAAAAATCGCCCAAGCGGTGGCGGAAAACAAAAAACGCCGCAAAAAGACGGAGAACGTTTTGAAAGTTCTCGAAATGAAGCGGATAATGTCCGACGCGAACGCCGTAAAAAGAATTTTACGCACGCCTAAACGTTAGCCAATCCCCCGCGCACGTTTGCTATCGCTTGACTTGCATCGCGTTTTATGTTATCATTACGTTAAAGAAAAAGTTTCGATACGCTAACGGAGAACCTTAATGGATAAACACCGAAAAATAATAAGAAACGCTTTAATTACCGTAACCGTTTTACTCGGCGCGTTCGGCACTTCCATTTTACTGCAAGACGTATTCCGCGTCAACGAACACGTTTCGACGGTATTCGTGTTCGCCGTTTTTTTAGTTTCGCTTATAACCGACGGATACGTTTACGGAATAGTCTCGACTTTCGCGGGCGTTCTCGCCGTCAACTGGGCTTTTTCCTTTCCTAACTTCGTGCTCGATTTTACCGTTACGGAAGATCTTTTATCCGCTATAATAATGCTTATAGTCGCGTTGCTCACGAGTATGCTTACGACGAAAGTCAAGCGCGCGGAAGAAATTAAAACCGCGGGCGAAAAAGAACGTACCCGTGCAAACCTCTTACGCGCGGTATCACACGATTTAAGAACTCCGCTCACCACCGTTTACGGCGCGAGTTCCGCGCTCTCCGAAAATTACGACGATATACCCGACGAACGTAAGAAAGAGATTTTGCGCGGCATAACCGAGGACGCGCGTTGGCTTATGGGACTGACCGAAAATCTTCTTTCGGTTACGAAAATAGACGACGGCAACTTTAACCTCTTAAAATCTGCGACGGTGCTCGACGAACTCGTCGACTCCGCCCTCGTTCAATTCAAAAAGTATTACCCCGAAACAAAAGTAATAGTAGATATTCCCGACGAGATAACCGTTATCCAGACGGAAGCGGTTTTAATTAAGCAAGTACTTATTAACCTTTTAGAAAACGCCGCCCTCCACGCGACGGGTATGACGCAAGTTTCGTTGCAAGTCCGAGTTAAAAACGGCAAAGCGACGTTTACCGTACGCGACGACGGTTGCGGAATACCGAAAGACAAACTATCCGCGCTGTTTTACGGCGACGGCGAACCGCGGCTGAACGCGAACGACGGAAAAAAACGCAACGCGGGCATAGGGCTTTCCGTCTGCGCGACGATAATTAAAGCGCACGGCGGCGAAATTACCGCCAAAAACGCAAAAGGCGGCGGAGCAATCTTTAAATTCACGCTCGACACGGAGAAAACGCAAGATGAGCAATAAATACAAAATACTTATAGTAGAGGACGAAAACAATATACGGACGTTTATTTCCGCGTTACTCGAAGCGAACGGTTATAAAACCGTTACCGCCGACACGTGCGCGGAAGCGGAGACGATGTTCGCGTCGCATTTCCCCAATCTCGTAATTCTCGATTTGGGACTTCCCGATAAAGACGGTTCGGAATTTCTTAAAAACGTACGCAAAACGTATTCCGTGCCCGTAATAGTTTTATCCGCAAGAGACGGCGAAGCCGACAAGGTTGCCGCGCTCGACGCGGGCGCGAACGATTACGTAACGAAACCGTTCGGCTCGGCGGAACTGTCGGCGCGCGTGCGTTCCGCTTTAAGGAACAGTCGCAATATTCCCGAACACCGCGTGCCTAACGCGAAGTTCGTTGCGGGAGATCTCGTTATAGATTACGAAGCGCGGAGAGTCCTTTTAAAAGACGCGGAGATAAAACTAACGCAAACTGAATATAACATCGTCGCGTTTCTCGCGGAGAACGCGGGACGAATGATGACTTACGCGGCAATCATAAAAGCGGTGTGGCGTGAATACCCCGACGAAGCTAACGTTAAAAAACTTCAAGTGAATATGGCGAACGTCAGAAAGAAATTAGGCGTATCCGTCGGCGAAAAGAATTACGTTACAAACGAACTCGGCGTCGGTTACAGAATGGACTGCGGAAACGCAAAATAATTTCTTTAATAAATCTTTGCCGAAAAACTGTTAAAATATAATCGTGAAAATTTTTTACTACAAACGGAGCGAATTATATGTTAAACAGTGAAAACGTTATGCAGTTGTTGCAAAGTCTCGTATGGTTGCTTGCGGGCGTGGGCGTCTTTATCGTCGGAATGAACTTTATGGGCGACGCTCTCGAAAAAAGCGCGGGTAGCGGAATGAAAAAACTACTCGGCAAAATAAGCAACAACCGCTTTTCGGGCGTGGGAATAGGCGCGGGCGTTACCGCGATTATACAAAGTTCTTCCGCAACTTCGGTTATGGTAATAGGTCTCGTCAACGCGGGAGTTATGACTTTAACGCAAGCGACGTCCATTATTATGGGCGCGAATATAGGAACGACCATAACGGGCGTACTCGTCGCGCTTAAAAACGATTACTTTAATACGATTATGTATCTCCTCGCGTTCGCGGGAGTTATGATGGGTTTTTTCAAGAAAGAAAAAATCAAGATAGCGGGCAGTCTTTGTTGCGGGCTCGGGCTTATATTCGTAGGTCTCAACGTAATGAGTAGCGAACAAGCGTTCGGCAATCCGCTCGTCGAAAATATGTTTATCGAAATATTCAAAGTCGTAAACTTTCCCTTGCTTTTAATTCTTATCGGCGTGATATTCACCGCACTTATACAAAGTTCTTCCGCGGCTACGGGCGTCGTGATAACGATGGTCGGTTCGGAAGTTTTACCGCTCGACTTAGCGTTGTTCATCGTCCTCGGCGCAAATATAGGCACGTGCGTAACCGCGCTCCTCGCGTCTATCGGCGCAAACGCCAACTCTAAACGCGTCGCGCTTATTCACTTTTCCTTCAACGTTATCGGAACTATAATATTTACCACGGTGATATGGATATTCAGAGAACAGACGATAAACGTTTTAACCGCTTTATTCCCCGCCGACGACGCTATGTCTTTACAAATGCGCGTTTCGATATTCCACGTAATATTTAACGTTACGACGACTCTAATATTACTGCCGTTCGTAAATAAACTCGTGGCGTTCTCGCGCAAAATAATAAAAGACAAAACGCCGCAAACGGAAAACCTCTCGCTTAAATACGTGGACGACAGACTTCTCGCAACCCCCGCCGTCGCGTTGATGCAAGTTAAAAAAGAAATAGAAAGAATGTTCGATTTAGTCAAAGAAAACACGGTAATATCCTTCAAATCCGTCGAAACGGGATCTAAAGAATATACCGAAAAGATAGCGAACAACGAGAAAAACGTAAACTTTATAAACAATACCCTTACCAAGTTTTTAATAAAACTCTCGGCAAACGTAGACAGAAGCGCGGAAAAAACGATAGGCTCTTACTTCCACGTGCTTAACGACTTAGAACGCATAGGCGATCACGCGGAAAACTTCCACGAAATCGGTTTGGATCTCGCAAAAAAGGATATAGCGTTTTCAGACGACGCCCTCAAAGAAATATACGATATGCGCGAAAACGTAATGAGAATGTTCGACTCGGCGAAAAAAGCGTTCGAAAATCTCGACAAATCGGCTCTCCCCGATTTAAGCGCGCTCGAAAACAGAGTGGACGAAGCGAAAAAATCGCTTACCTCAAAGCACTTCAACCGTTTAGCGGACGGAGTGTGCAACGTCGAACTTAGTCCCTACTACTTCTCCGCGGTACTCGGCTTAGAACGCGTTGCCGATCACCTCGTAAACGTCGGTTACAGTATCGTCAATCCGACGGGTTCGCAACAATCGTAAAATAATAATCGCATACTCCGCGGCGGCGCCTCGGGAATTTGTCGCGCC
>CAZNWP010000099.1:0-3807 GCA_964576995.1 uncultured Christensenella sp.
GTTTTCGCCCCATTTGCCAAAATTTTACGGAAAAATATTGAAAAGTACGGTTTTACCTTGCAGAGAGGGCAACCCGCGCTTGATTCTGTAAATAAGCGTTAAGATATGCGAGATTCTTCGCTAGCCCCGTCAAAGCGGGCGAGCCTTAGAATGAATAGGGAAGCATAATAAAGCGTAACTGAGACGCAAACGCCTACGCGTTTTGAAACGGCTTTCTAACGAGATTACCACGTCGCGACAAGCGTCGCTCCCCGTAACGACGTAAAGGCAAGGTAAACGCGTAAGTAACTGTATGCGATAGCCCCCATTGTCCACCGTAAGGTGAGCAAGGACGAGATAAGTAAAAGGGTCAGAAAAATAAAAGCATTTGAGAATAAATTATGACGTGCCGAATAATTTTTTTAGAGGATTAATTCTTTCGGTTGCCTAAAAAAATTGACAACTTTCACCTATTCACTATTAACTTTTACTTATTAAATGTTTAGCATACACGATCGCCGCAAGGTGTGGCGGCGGGCGGAGAGGGCAAGCATAGTCGTTTTATATAAGCGAGTAAACTTGCTCGCAAGGGTTTTTTCACGCTTTATTTCAATATAATAGCGGTTAAACCTTTTTAATCGCACGGCGGGCGAGCCTCTTTAACGAGGCTAAATCGCCCTTGTTTTTTATTACTATACAGTCGTCGAGATACGACTTATCGTAATTGAATTGGCGGTTTATGCGATCGAGTATTTCGCTTTCGCTAAGTTTAGAACGTTGTTTCACGCTTTCGATTCGCGCGCGTTTGTCGCGCGTTACGACTATCGTTTTATCAAAATAGTTTTGCAATCCGTATTCGAACAATAACGGTACTTCGATAAACACGCGCGGGGCTTGAGATTTTTTCGCGCGTTTTAACGTCTCCTTGAAAACGGGCGTGGTAATGGCGTCGGTAAGTTTTTTGTAATTATCGTCGTCGTTGAAACAAAGTTCCGCTATCCGCTTTTTGTTTACCGTAAGTCTTTTTTCTCCGCTCACCGCGGACGGGAACAGTTTTTTAATTACCTCTTTTACCGCGTGCGTTTTATAAAGGTCGTTCGTTACGTCGTCGCAAGAGAACACTTCTTCTCCCGCTTCTTCTATCGCTTTTAATACGGTCGATTTGCCGCTTCCTATACCGCCCGTTATCGCTACCGTTACGGGTCCTTTTTTCTTATTATTTTGCATCAAACCAAGTTTCTCCCGAGCCTAAACTCACGGTAAGGGGAACGGCTAATTTTGCCGCGCCGCTCATTTCTTCGACTAATATTCTTTCTACCGCTTCGCGTTCCGACTTGTACGCGTCTATAATCAATTCGTCGTGTATCTGTAAAATCAACTGAGATTTTAAGCCTTCCTTTTTAAGGCGGTTGAACACGTTTATCATTGCGAGTTTGATTACGTCCGCCGCACTGCCTTGAAGCGGCATATTCATTGCCGCGCGTTCGCCGAACTGACGCAGATTATAGTTAGAAGAATAAATCTCCTTTATATATCTTCGCCGACCGAGCATCGTAACCGCATAGCCGTGATCTTTCGTAAAACTAACGTTGTCGTCCATATACTTTTTTACTTCGGGGTATTCTCTGAAATACGCCGAGATATATTCTTTCGCTTTAGCGGGAGTCGTTTTAATATTTTTGGAAAGACCGTACTCGGATATGCCGTAAATAATTCCGAAGTTGACCGCTTTTGCGGATCTGCGCATTTCGGGCGTAACGTCTTTTAACGCAACGCCGAAAACTTTCGCCGCGGTTTCCGCGTGCACGTCTTCGCCGCGATTGAACGCGTCTATAAGTGCGGGGCAACCCGAAAACGCCGCAAGCAAGCGCAATTCGATTTGAGAATAGTCCGCGCCGACGAGGATTCTGTCCGCGTCGCGGGGAACGAAAAACTTACGCAACTCTTTGCCTTCGTCGTCGCGAACGGGAATGTTTTGCAAGTTCGGTTCTTTAGACGATAGTCTTCCCGTTGTCGTTACCGTCTGATTGAACGACGTTTTTATGAGTCCCGTCTTTTTGTCGATTAACGGCTTAAACCCTTCCACGTAGGTGGAATGAAGCTTTTGTATTTGTCTGTATTTTAGTATAAGCGGCACTACGGGGTGCGCGTTTTCGAGACTTTCCAAAACTTCTGCCGTCGTCGAATAACCCGATTTTGTTTTTTTGCTCTTGCCGATTTTAAGTTTTTCGAACAGAACTTCGCCGAGTTGTTTCGGTGAGTTGATATTGAGATCGGGGTCTCTCGCAAGTTCGCGTATGCGGTTTTCCGTCTCGGATAAGAACGCCTTGAATTTCTTGCCCGTTTCGTCGAGAGCGGCGTAATCGACTTTAAATCCCGCTTCTTCCATTTGGAACAGAACGTCGGCGAGCGGAAGTTCTACGTTTTCGTATAAGTCCTGCATATTTTCTTCGGCGAGTTTTTCTTTTAACTCGTTATAAATTGCGTATTGAGAAAACGCGGGAGTCGTCTCGTCCTTGTCGTAAATAAGCATAGCGTCCGTCAGCGTTTCTTTCTTGCCCGAAAAATCCGCAAGGTATTTGATAATGCTTAAGTCCTCGCACGGGGCTGTAATCGACGTTCCGCAAATCTCTTTAAGCATATGCTTTAATTGCTTTTTGTCGTATACTATAAGCGTTTTGTTTCCGCAAAAGTAGTCGGAGAAGTAACGCAATACGGGTAAAAGGTCGAAGCCTTCGTCGAAGAGCGTTTCTTTAATGGGGAATATATATTCCGCCTTGCCGTCCGACGCGTTTACGACACGCGCCGCAACGGTAATCGAAAGCATTTCGGCGGCGTCGAGCGCGGCTTTAACTTTTTCGTCCGCGAGATCCGTTACGGTTATTTTTTCCGTTTTCACGGCGTTATCGTTTAAGGCGGCGTAATAATCGGAGGTCGGCGGATCGAATAATTCCGAGCGTAAATATAACGATTTAAATTCGAGCCGTATAAACTCTCTTTTGACTTCCGCGGGGAGTGGAAGGGCAAAACGCATATCGTCGATATTGAATTGAACGTCGCATGCCGTGTTAATCGTGGCGAGTTCGCGGGAAAGATACGCCGAGTCTTTGCCGTCGACTATTTTCTCTTTGAGTTTTCCTTTAAGTTCGTCTACGCGCGCGTAAAGGTTGTCAACGTTGCCGTACGTTTGAACGAGCGTCAACGCGGTTTTTTCGCCGACACCTTCTACGCCGGGGATGTTGTCCGACGTGTCGCCCATTAACGCTTTAAGATCGATAATTTGTTCGGGTTTTATTCCCGTTTTTTCGAGAAAGTTTTCGACGGTGTAAACTTCCGTGTCCGTCGTGCCGCGACGAGTAAAACAAACATCCGTCGATTCGTCCACGAGTTGAAGAGCGTCCTTGTCGCCCGTAATTATATACGTTTTCATCGCCGTGCTCTTGGCAATCGTTCCAATGAGATCGTCCGCTTCTAACCCCGCTTTTTCAACGGTGTAAACGCCCATCAGTTTAAGCACGGATTTGAGTAGGGGAACTTGCGTGCGCAGTTCTTCCGGCATCGGTTTGCGCGTGCCCTTGTAGGCTTTGAACATTCCGTGGCGGAAAGTGGGCGCGTGTACGTCGAACGCTACCGCCGCATGGGTGGGCTTAACGTCGCCGAGCATTTTGAAGAACATATTCATAAACCCGTAAACGGCGTTAGTGTATTCGCCGTCTTTCGTCGCAAGCATCGGCATTGCGTAAAAAGCGCGGTTAATAAGACTGTTTCCGTCAATAAGAACTAATTTTTCCATAAAAAACCCTTTAATATGCTTGCAAAAAAATAAAA
>CAZNWP010000100.1:0-3800 GCA_964576995.1 uncultured Christensenella sp.
GTATACCCTATCCACTTGTCAACCGCGTCGCCGTTATCCCACTCGTAATTCTTTCCAAGTTCCGACGAATTCCACTCGTCGTTAAAGCCGGGGATCATAAACCCTAACCAATCTCCCGAATTTTTAGGTTGTTTAACGTATACTTTAAACTCAATCGACTCTATTTCGGAAACGCTTATCTTTCTGTCGAGATTGATTATAGTAAAGTTATTTGCATCTTGATTAGATAGAGCACTCATATCGATTGCGCCTCCGGTTAAGCCGTTATCCGCGGTAGCGGCAACGTAGCCGACTTTAGCGTTAAGGACAGAATTTCTACCAACGAACCCCGAGCCTTCCGCAACAGATCCGAATTCGTATACGATTTTATTGTTTGACACTGCGGTTTTGGATACTACGCCTATTTCGTCTATGAAGAAGTTAGAGGGAGACGAAGTAACAATCATAAGTTCGATATGATCTACGCTCGTCAATCCGGCGTTAATAATACGAACGGACGGAACGACCAATATGTTCAACGTCGTATACGCGTCTCCCGCGGGAGTAGAAAATTCGGTTAATTTTTTTTCGTACTTTGTCTCAGCACCTTCGTAGAATTTAGCGAACAAATCTTCTCCGACGGCGTAAGTCGCCGCATACTTAACGTATATACCGCCTACGTCCGCCAACGTTATCGACTTACCGAAATTAAATCTGATAGAATTATATATTCCCACGGTTTGCCAGATCACCATACCGTCCGCGCCGAGAGCAGTATAATGATCGGGCTTCCAAGAAGAGTTCGCGTTATAAAGTGCGTATCTGTTTACGTTATCCGCGCCGTTGTAGGCGGGACCCGTTATTGCCTTGCCGTTAGAATAGAAGTCTTCTTTAAAATCCAACAAAACGTTAGTATCGAGATCGTCGTCGTAGAAAGTTCCGTCGAAAGTAAAGCCGACTTCCGTCGCAGGCATCGTGAAAGAAACAGTTCCGCTTTCTAAATCGACAGCTTCGTCGGTTACGCCCGTAACGTCTACGCTCGTAACTTTAAGCCCCGGAACTTTAGAAACGGTAGCGGTGATAGCCTGTCCTTCTAAACCGTAAGCGTAATCGCAAGACACGCCTTCGGGAAGATTTATTTTATAGAAAGCAGTCGTACCGATAAAATCTTCTAGAATCGCGGTTTCCTCCGACGACCATTCTGCCGACGCGTCATTCTTCGCGGCGTGAGCGATATACGCTATGCTTCTACCGAAAACGTCGGTCTCTTTGGTGGCAACGACGGTATCTCCGCCTTGCTCTTTTACGGTGAGAACGGATTTTGCCAAAATTTCGTCCGCGTAATTCCAATTGCTATCCGCAGTATCGGAAAGTACCGCTCTGAATTGATATTCTTTGCCGACGTGAACCGCGCTTCCTACCGTTATGGCGAGAGCGTCTTCGTTTTCCGCGTTGAGCGTTCCCGTGCCGAGAACGGATTTCGGAATAATGTAAGTGACAACTTCTACGTCGTAATCAAAAGCAATAGAATCGTATTCCGCTTCGTTCACGGTGGTTATAAAGCGTATACCGTTTTTAGTAGATACGCCCTCGTCCGTATCGATACGTGCTTCCGCTTTATTAAGAGTAAGCGAAGTTATTTCGGGAACGCTTGCGTTAGCACGTACGATTGCGCGCGCGGTCGTCGCAAATAATCCGACGAGACACGTCGCTAAAACTATTAAGCAAAACAACGTTAAATTCTTTCTTAAAGTTTTCATACCATTCACCTCACCACTTATAATCGGCTCCGAAGTCGCCGCTCGTCGAATCTGTCCAGACTCCGTTTTCTCCGCCGCTAATTTTAAGAATGTCGCGGCATTCGTCGTTTATTGCAATTTCAGGTTTACAATACAGTTTTTTCATTTTATTTTATCTCCTTATACATTTATTTGGGCATATGCCCGATTTTATTTCAAGCGCCTGAAAACGCTTAAAACCATTTTGATTTCCGCTTATTCCAACGGTAATACGTTTACCGTTAAACGATTAGTTACGGATTGTCCGTTATAAGTCGCGCTAAGCGTTATTACGGATTGACCTAACTCGTTAGCCGTAAGTTTTAATTCGCTTACGGATATTATAGACGCGTCGGACGTCGTTGCGGTTATCTCCGCCGCTTTTTCTTCACCGCGGAACAATATCACGGCTTCTATCGTAAACTCGTCTCCGACGCTAACGTTAAACGCGTTTTCGCAATTTTTAAGTTTTATCGTCGGCACCGAGCCGCGATCTACGACCGTTATCGTACAAGTTGCGGTTTTCCCCTCTACCGTCGCGGTTATCTTTGCCGAACCTACGGTTTTTCCCGTTACGGTAAGAGTCTTTCCGTCGTCCGCCGCGGTTATGATTACCACGTTGGCGTCGTCAACGGTGAACGCGACTTTTTCAAGCGTTTGTTTCGTCGTCGCTTTTATCTCTATGCTTTCGCTGATATCTATTTCTTTAGAAGTTACGTCGAGCGTAATTTCAACGTTACCCGTATTGTTGTTTTGCGGCGGCTTACCCTCGTTGCAAGAACAACCCGTTGCGGTAAGCACGACGCATATAGTAAGTAACAATGCGCATAGTTTTTTCATAAAACACCTCCTTAAATTCCCCATTTCTCGTAGTATCCCGACAAAGATTCGGCGTTCATTGTATCCACTCCAAGGTTTTCCGCGTCTCTTCTGAACGAGAGTTTCATTTCGGTGAGAACGTTAGACGTGTATCTATGTCCGTAGTATTCTATAAGCCCGTATCTCGGGAACAAACTTTCTAAGAGTATCGCGTTATACACGAGTTCGTATCTTTCGTAATCGAGAATTTTTAAATCTTCTATTGCGGCGTACGCTTTATCTATATACTCGGTATACATTTTCAGTTCCGCGTAGGGCCACGCTTCCGCCGCGTCGAGTTTTTTACCGGACCAGCAATCGCCGTTTATCGTACCGTCGCGGTATTTGTATTCGAGCGACATTCTCACGTGATCGTACATTTCGTACATTACGTCGGCGGCAGGACCGTATACGCCGTTAAAGAACTTTTCGGTAAGCGCGCGCAAATCGAGATCGAGATCCCAATTTACTTTGCTTTGCAAGTATATCGTATAATTGGTAAAGCCCGTGTTTTTATTGCCGTGAACGTATTCTTCGAAAACGCCTTTCAATCCGTGTTCGACAAAGAATTTTTTCGTTGCTTGCGTCGCGTTCTGCATCGTGAACGGCAATAAATTGCCGACGTAACTGTAATTATATACCCAGAGGTATATGTTTTCGCAACACGCCGACCAACCGAGCAAACCTTTCATATAAGAGTCGTTCGTCGTCGACGGCGAGTTATACGGGATATATTGATCGGAAAGTATCGGTGCGAGCATTACGCCCACCCACGGATGCGCTTTAACCGTCGTATCCATCGGCTCGTACACACCGTCCCCGTTCGCGTCGTTTGCTGGAGGATTCACCGTCGGATTATACGCGAAAAACATTATTTCGTAGGTATTGTTCTTTATCTCGTCGACTGTTTTCACCCACGCTTCGAGTTCCTCCGCCACGTCATTGAGAAAATGTATAACGACCGCCGAGTCCGTATTATATTTTAATTTCGACTGCATACAAGCGTCGCAAGAACACCAGATATCCATATCTTCGTGCGTAAAGCCAATTACTCTATTTTCGGGTTTGTCTAAAATTATCTTCTTTGCCGTCTCCACGAAAACTTCTTTCATTTTTTTAAGTTCGTCGGCGTCGCCGTTAGCGCAATAGCAAAGTTGTTGTCCGTTCGCGCCGTACCATTTAGGG
>CAZNWP010000101.1:0-3781 GCA_964576995.1 uncultured Christensenella sp.
GCGCCGAAGCAACTAAGAATCTTGTCGGAGTAAGAAGATACGAAAGCGAGGCTGCTTTGAAAGCCGCGAACCTTGATTTTGCGGGAATGAACAAAGAATTCTGGCAGGTAGAAGGCGGTTTGATAACGTGGAAAGGAAGGTCGAATCCTCCGGTAGATTTGAGCAGCGTTGACACAGTGATAGATTTGTTCTCGGCATATGACGGCGATATCGATTTGACGAAAGCGTTCGGTGCGCAAAAAACGCAAACGGTCGTGTTGTTGTCCGCTACGCAAGACGACGTGCCTCTTACCGTTTCCGACGGAAAGATTTTGGGAGTTAAACCCGTATACGTTTTAACCAAAGGGAAAATTACGGGCGTAGATTACGCGGTGGTTAAACTAACCGGTACGGTGGACGGAACGGAAGTCACTACCGTCGTAGCAATAAAAGCGTACACCAGAGTTATAGACGAAGCGTCCGATATGCTTATGTTTAAAGACGACACTGCAACGAAAAGCGGAACGATGCCTATAAAGGGAAAACCGTTCGACGGGTATTATATTCTTTCTAAAAATCTGGATATGACGGCTTCCGACGTAAATGCGGCTTATTTTACAGGACCGTTCAACGGCAGCTATCTCAACGGCAGGGGTATGGCTAAAAACTTTGATCAAACGATTGGTTTGACAGGCGTTTTTGACGGGAACGGATATTCGATAAAAAATATGAAAGCACCTACAAACGGATTATTCGGTGTCGTGAACGGAGGAACGGTTAAAAACGTCGCGTTTATTGACGTAGATATACAACAAGTATGCGGTTTCGCGATTGCGGCTCAGCTTAAAAACGCCGAAATAGAAAACGTTTATATATCCACGTCAAAATTAAAAGACAGTAGCGTTTATTTTCCCACAGCGCCCGGTTGGCTTGATTCTTACAATTCGACTATTTCCAACGTTTTGATAGAAGTGAAGAGTTCTACTGAGTATAAATATTCATCTTCGAGTTCTAATCAGAACAAGAACGGATATGGAAGTTTAAGCGCGCAAAGCGGTGAACTTTCAGTTAAAGCCAAGTGGACGGAAGTCAACGTGTATAACAACGTTTACGTTATATCTAAAGATAAACTGTGTACCTCTCTTATGAATGAAGATATTTACACTTTGGACGGTGAAAATTGCGCCGAAGCAACTAAGAATCTTGTCGGAGTAAGAAGATACGAAAGCGAGGCTGCAATGAAAGCGGATACTGAAAACGATTACACGCCTTTCGGTTCGCTTTGGGAGGTAAACGACAATCGACTTACTTGGAAAGGTAAAGCGTAAACTTACAAAAAAATATTAACGGGTTTTTAAGTAATCCTCGATTACGTGATTAAAAGAATGTTCCAAACCGCTCGGTTACGGGCGGTTTGGAAACGACGTAATACTTAAAAATCGCAAAGAGGAAAGATAAAACGAAAAACGAAAAAATTTGAAAATTGCATACATAAATAGGGAAACAACAAAATGAAAGACGTAAAAAATTTGAAAATAGCATACATAGGCGGCGGATCCCGAGCGTGGGCGTTCAATCTTATGAACGACCTTGCTAAAGAAAAAGATCTCGGCGGGGAAATGCGCTTATACGATTTGGATTATAACGCCGCGCGGATGAACGCCGTTATCGGAAATAATTTATCCGATAGGAAAGACGTTGACGGAAAGTGGAAATACGTTGCTTATAAAAAAATCGGCGAAGCGTTATCGGGCGCTGATTTCGTAGTGATTTCTATTCTCCCCGGCACGTTCGACGAAATGGCTTCGGACGTCCACCTTCCGGAAGAATACGGAATATATCAATCGGTCGGCGACTCTACGGGCCCCGGCGGCATTGTCCGCGCTCTGAGAACTTTACCGATGTTCAGAGAATTCGCTCTCGCAATCAAAGAGTTTTGTCCCGAAGCGTGGGTAATTAATTTTACAAATCCGATGACTATGTGCGTTAGAACTATGTATAAAGTGTTTCCCGAAATTAAAGCGTTCGGATGCTGCCACGAAGTGTTCGGCACTCAAAAATTGCTTTCTTTAATTCTAAAACAAAAATTCGGAATTAACGCCGAAAGAGACGATATTCGCGTTAATATCGTCGGGGTTAATCATTTTACTTTTTTAACGGAAGCAAAATATAAAGGAATGGACCTCATACCCGTTTATAAAGATTATATCGACGAACACGGTGGAAAACTTAAAGCGTCCAAAGACGCTAAACATTGGGCTAACGGCGCTTACGTCAGCACCGAGCGCGTTAAATTTACCTTGTTTAAGCGTTACGGCGCGATTGCCGCCGCGGGAGATCGACACCTTTCGGAATTTTGCCCCGGAAAATGGTTTTTAGCGGACAAAAAAACTATTAAAAAATACGGCTTTTCGTTGACAACCGTTGCTTGGCGCAAAATCGAACTTGCCAAAAGAATAGAGCGTCAACGCAAAATGTTCGAAGGCGAACCGTTCGAACTCTTTAATTCGGGTGAGGAGACGGTCCGACAAATTAAAGCGCTCGTCGGATTAGGCGATTTCGTTACCAACGTTAATTTGCCTAATAGAGGACAAGTTGCCAATAACCCCTTAGGTGCGGTCGTCGAAACCAACGCGTTTTTCTCAGGAGATAGCATTCGCCCCGTTTATGCGGGTAAAGTGCCCGAGGCTCTAAACGCGCTCGTTATGCGTATTATAGAAGAGCAGGAAACCGTGGTCGACGCGGCTTTGTCCGGCGACTACGAAAAGGCGTTTACGGCGTTTCTTAATAATCCTAACGTTTGCATTGCCGACGACAAGGCTCGCGAATTGTTCGACAAAATGTTATATAACACCAAAGATTATTTACCGTATTATCAAAATTACGCTAATACCGCGCAATAGTAAACGATTTGCGTTTGGGCGGCTTATTGCGTCGTGCGAAGGCTTGATCGTAAAATGAATTCGGTAAACGAGATAAACGCTCGTTCGGTAGAACGGGGCGCGTTCTCACAAAATAGTTATATAGACGTAAAAAGACGAGATTTATTAAATCTCGTGGTTTTTTACGTAAATAAATCACTTCCGTAAAAACGAAGAAAATACGCAAAAATCACGCAAAAGCGCTTGCGTATTCTTTAATGCAAGACGAGTGTTTCAAGTCTATATCGGCGAAATCTACTATAAGAACGTGGAAGAATTTTTAACGGAGTTGCCGTTATGGGGAGGCGTATACGCAAACGTTAAATTAAAGACCGACGGCGCCGCCGCGAGTACCTCGCGGCGGCGCCGTAAGCGTTTTAATAATTAAAACTGATCTTTGTACGCTTTGCCAAATTTGAAAGCGGGAACTTTGGACGCGGCAATTTTGATTTTCTCGCCGGTTTTGGGGTTAATACCTTCTCTCTCGGCTTTTTCTTTCACTTCGAAAGAACCGAAACCGGAAACCTGAATCTTTTCCCCGTTTTTCAACCCGTCCGTAACGGCGGCAATGAAGCCGTCCAGCGCGTTGCCCGCGTCTTTAAGAGTCAAACCCGCGTTGTTCGCGATTGCCCTTATCAATTCAACTTTGTTCATAATAAAACCTCCTAAGTTATACATATATTTATTATACCGTCGTTTAACGGTGCAATACCGAATTGGAATTTATTAAAACTACTTATATTATATCACATTTCATAAATATATCAAGGATTATTTGAAATTTTTTTTGAAATTTGTCAAAATTTTTATGAAAAACTTCGATTTTGTGTAAATGTCAAGAGTAAATGCGAAAAAAGTAAAAATAATTTTAAAATACTAAC
>CAZNWP010000102.1:0-3645 GCA_964576995.1 uncultured Christensenella sp.
AGCCCCGCGAGATAATCTATACTCACGCCGAAAAACTTCGCCATCGCGACGAGATTACCAAGAGTCGGCTCGCATTTATTCTGCTCCCACAAACTGATAACGGATTTTCCCACGCCGAGTTCGTTGGCAAGCGCGATTTGCCCTAACCCCTTTTCGCTTCTTAATGATTTTAACCTTTCTCCGAATTTTTCTTTCATGCGTATATTTTTCCCACAAAAATGGGAAAAATACTTGACTTCCCATTATAATGGGAATATAATATATATAAAAAAACAAAGGAGGGCGTTATGAATAAAAAGACTTTAGGTTTTTTATTGGGGTTCTTTTTCGGGATATTAGGTCTTTTAGGGCTTCTCGCTTGCGGAGAAAAAGCCGATAAAGACGAATTTATGTCCGGTTGGTGGAAAGCGTTTATCATTAACATAATTGTATGCGTAGTTCTCGTTTCAGCAATATCGTGCGTATTTTGCGCGACGTTAAATTACTATTATTAAATCCCCTTTTGCGGCGAGCGTGAGCCGTTCGCCGCGCACGTTAAAAATTTTTACGTATTCTCTTAACAAAACGGCGTATATATGTTTCATTTAAATAAAAAAGCGTCGGTTTAACACAACGCAAATATTAAGGAGTACGTTATGCAAACTCTAATAGCAAGACCTACGTGAATCAGTTTAGCCGTTAAAGCCGAGGACAACGGAATATCAATACGCTGCCACATTCTATCTTTTGGACGGAGACAGAGCGGCTATCGTTCAAAACGGAAAAGTCGTCGGAGCGGTTTTAGGCGGTAACGATACGAACAACGCCGTTCTGACTAAAAAACGGATAAAAAAACTTAAGAAAAAATTATTCTCGAAGAAAATCGACTGCGAAGTTTGTTTCTTCCGTATGGAAGAGAAAGTTAAAATCAACGATAGAATTAAACTTAAAAACGATTGCTTAATTTGGTTCGATTTAAAAGCAAAATGCAATCTCGCGATTATCGACGAAGAAGAATGGTATTATATGTTCTTTAAAAGCGAGCAAAATTATTTCAAGTTCAATCTCCTTACCGCGCGCGATTTCTTAAAGGGCGAAATTAAAAAAGCGCTCGCCGAAATCGGCGGTAACGTGCATAAAGAATCTTTCGCGGCAAATCCCATCAGAATTTGCTTATCGGATAAAGTCAAAGGCAGCAAAGATCTCGGCGATAAAGAAAAGAGCCTACTTTCTTTATTAGAAAAACAATTAAGCCGTCAACTCGAAACGTACGGACTTTCCGCCTACTTATATTTAACGACTTGCGATTAAAACAATTTTAGATAATAAATTTTTACGCGTCCGAACGACTTTCGTTCGGACGCGTTAATTTTTGCTTGCATACTCCAGCGGCGCGGCGATATCTTATATCGCCGCGCCGCGTAAAACTTTTATTCTTTACTATTCTTATTACGATTAATCTTTATTTTTAAGATATTCGTCTATCGCTATACCCGCGTTTTTGCCCGCGCCCATAGCGAGTATTACCGTTGCCGCGCCCGTTACCGCGTCGCCGCCCGCATATACTCCTTCTATCGACGTAAGTCCCGACGGTTCTTCCGCGATTATGCCGCCCCACTTTTCAGTCGCCAAACCTTCGGTCGTGGACTTGATAAGCGGATTGGGCGAAGTGCCGATCGCTACGATTACGCAATCGCAATCGACTTTAAATTCGCTACCCTCGATCGGAACAGGTCTCGCTCTGCCCGACGCGTCGGGTTCGCCGAGTTTCATTTCGCCGCACACGACGGCGTTCACCCAGCCGTTTTCGTCGGCGGTTATCTCCAACGGATTAACTAAGAACTTAAACACGATACCTTCTTCTTTGGCGTGTTCGATTTCTTCTTTTCTCGCGGGAAGTTCTTTCTCCGTTCTTCTATATAAAACGGTAACGTTCGCGCCCAAACGTCTTGCGGAACGCGCCGCGTCCATCGCGACGTTGCCGCCGCCGAATACTACCGCGTTTTTCGGGTGCATTATAGGCGTTTTAGAGTTTTCTTTATGCGCGCCCATAAGATTTATTCTCGTCAAAAACTCGTTGGCGGAATAAACGCCGTTATAGTTTTCGCCTTGGATATTCATAAATCTCGGCAAGCCCGCGCCCGAACCTACGAACACCGCTTCAAATCCCTGTTCTTCTTTGAGTTCTCGTATGGTAAGAGATTTACCGATAACGGTATTGAGTTCGAAGTTTACGCCTTGACTCTTGAGATTTTCGATCTCCGCTTTAACTATTTTTTTAGGCAAACGGAATTCGGGTATGCCGTAACTGAGCACTCCGCCCGCAATATGCAACGCTTCGAAAACCGTTACGCGATAACCCTTTGCGATAAGATAGCCCGCGCACGCAAGTCCGGAAGGTCCCGAACCGACGACTGCGACTTTCTTGCCTTGCGGGCAAACGTTTTCGGGTTTTTCGGTAGCGTGTTCTCTATGATAGTCGGCGACGAAACGCTCTAATCTGCCTATACCGACGCTCTCGCCTTTAATCGCTCTTATACACTTGCTCTCGCACTGAGATTCTTGCGGACAAACTCTGCCGCACACCGCGGGAAGAGAACTGTCTTCGGTTATAATTTTGTACGCTGCTTCGAAATCGCCTTCGGCAACTTTCTTTATGAACGCGGGAATACGTATCTTGACGGGGCAACCGCCGACGCAAGGCATATTCTTACAATTTAAACAGCGTTGCGCTTCGTCGATTGCTTGTTCCGCGGTATAACCCAAAGCAACTTCGTTGAAATTACCGCTTCTGACGGTTGCGTCTTGAACGGGCATTTCGTTCTTTTTTAAGGACATATTAGGCATATTATTTAACCTCCTGCTTAAAGAGATTGCACTCTCTTTCTCTCTCTTTCTTTTCAAATTCCGCGTACATTCTCGAACGTTTCATCGTCTGATCGAAGTCGATTTTGTGTCCGTCGAATTCGGGTCCGTCGACGCACGCGAACTTGGTTTTTCCGTCAACCGTCAATCTGCAACCGCCGCACATTCCCGTGCCGTCGATCATAATCGGGTTCATACTCGCAACTGTGGGAACGTCGTATTGCTTGGTAAGCATACATACGAATTTCATCATAATCAACGGTCCGATAACGACTACTCTGTCGTACTTTTCGCCGCTTTCGATGAGTTTTTTAAGCGCGTCGGTAACTAAACCCTTCTCGCCCCAACTTCCGTCGTCGCTCATTTTAGCGGTTTTATCGCTTACCGCGTCGAATTCCTTTTCTAAGATAACGAGATCTTTGGTTCTAAAACCGATAACGGAATGGACTTCCGCGCCGAGTTCGTGGAATTTCTTCGCGACGGGATACGCGATAGCGCAACCTACACCGCCGCCTACGATAGCGACTTTCTTAATTCCGTCGGTTTCCGTCGGTTTGCCGAGCGGTCCTACGAAGTCGTGAATCGCTTCGCCCTGCTCTTTTTTGTTAAGAGCCATCGTTGTGCCGCCTACCACTTGGAATATGATGGTAACGGTTCCTTTTTCTCTGTCGTAATCCGCGACGGTTAAAGGTATTCTTTCGCCGTCTTCGTCGACGCGCAGTATAATAAACTGCCCCGGTTGTGCCTTTGCCGCAACCACGGGCGCGGATATTTCCATCAGCGTAACCGTGGGATTGAGGT
>CAZNWP010000103.1:0-3581 GCA_964576995.1 uncultured Christensenella sp.
ACGGCGGCAAAATGCCCGACGCTATCGGCGTACCCGAAGAACAACTCAGAGAAGCGGCTAAACTTTCCGTTTGCAAAATCAATATCGACTCCGATTTGAGACTCGCTATGACGGGAACTATCCGTAAATTCTTCAACGATAAACCCGACAAATTCGACCCGAGAGAATATCTCAAACCCGCGAGAGCGAACATTAAAGAACTCGTTCGTCATAAACTTCGCGACGTTTTGGGTTGCGCGGGCAAAGCGGACGAATGTAAATAATCGAGAATTATTTACCGTAATTCGCGATAAACTCGAATTTAACTTGCGCGGTTGCCGAAATCGGCAACCGCGCTTAATTTATTCAGTACCCTAAAAACTCCACGCCTTTAAGAAGTATATCCGACAACGCTTCGTTGCGCAGAGAGTAAAAAATCACTTTGCCCTGCCTTTTCGTCTTTACGGCGTTTAAATCTTTTAACAACCTCAACTGATGCGATACGGTCGTTTGATTGATTTTCAACAAAACCGACAAATCGGATACGCACATTTCGGATATGGAAAGCGCGGATATAAGCCTTAACCGCGTATAATCGGAAAAAATCGAAAAGAAACACACGAGGTCGTCAAGCGTTTCGCCCTCGGGAACGTAATCACGCACTAAATCTTGCAACCTTTTATCGAGCAATACTTTCATTTTTATTCTACCTCCGTCATATAATGAATATATGTATATATTACCACTAAACGCAGCCGTTCGGCATAGCAATAATCGGCGAATTTAGTAGAATCAAAACGTATTTTGTTAAAAGGGGGTAAAAAATGAATTCCGAAAACTTAGTTCTCGTCGCACTCTTGTTTTTACTTATGAACAACAATACGATAAACACGACGCAACTGTTATTGCTTCTCGCGCTATTATCCGTTTCTTCTAACGTATGCGGATGTATTAACGGCAATAACAACTAACTCGTCCACTACGATAAACGAAAGCACGCGCGCCGCGTTTTGCCGTTCGGCAAACGCGGCGCGCGTAATAATTATCTGTTGATTAAAATTTTTCGGCAAATACTTTAGAATAAATTTCGTTGTATTTATCCTTATAGAACAAATTAGTTCCGCTCGTGGTTACCGCCGCGGTTCCCGCTGCAACGCTGCGCCTTAACAGTTCGCGCATCGGCACGCCGTGAACGAGTCCGACGCAAGCCGCGGCTATCATACTGTCGCCCGCGCCGACGGTGGAATTAACAGCGACCGACGCGCTCTTGCAATAATAATTTTCCTTTCCGTCCGTAAACACGGCTCCGTCCGCACCCATCGACACGAGAACGGATTTAACGCCCATATCGAGATATTTCGCGGCGGCTTTCACCATATCGAATTTATCCTTGACGGGCATACCCGAAAAACTTTCGAGTTCGGTAACGTTGGGTTTTGCTATAAATATTTCGCATCCTTTTATCGCGGATAACATATTCGCCTTTTCGGTATCGACTATTATTTTTGCGTCTTTGGGAACGACGGAAAGCACTTTGCCGTAAAAATCGGGCGAAACGCCTTTCGGCAAACTTCCGCTCATAACGACGATCTCCGCGGTTTTAGACAACTCGCGAACCTTTTCTACGAGTTCCGCCTGCTTTTCCGGTAAAACCTCTTCGCCGCGATCGTTAATCTCGGTAAGCATAGACTTTTTGTCTATTATTTTATAATTGACTCGTGCCGAGCCCGCGTTGACGACGAAATCGTGTTTTATACCCTCTCTGTCGAGCGCGTGCTCGAACATTCTTCTGTGATTTTCAAACATAAACCCCGTGGTAACACATTCTTCGCCGAGTCTCGCCACGCCTATCGCGACGTTCATCGCCTTACCCGAATACGTCTCCACTTTGTTATCTATCCTGTTAAGCATTCCGACGTTCAAACTGTCCAATTCTATCGTACAGTCTATGCTCGGATTAGGGCATACGGAAAGTATCATTTTAACCTATTCTCCTATAAACTTTACGTTATTCCGCGCGAAAACCGCACCGCCGCAAAGATAAGCGACGATACGGTTTCTCGCCGAATTGTTTTTAAGATTTATTTTCTTTTATTATTTTTTCTTGCTCCGCGAACGGCACTTCTTCGTATCTTACGAACTCGCCTTTAAATTTACCTCTTCCCTGCGTCATACTGCGGAGATCGGTGGCGTATTTAAGCATTTCCGCAAGCGGCGCTTCCGCCGTTATCGTCTGTTTGCCGCCCGTTGCTTCCATTCCTAAAATTCTGCCGCGACGTTTATTCATATCGCCTAACACGTCGCCCGTGTAATTGTCGGGAACGGTTACGTAATACGCGTAAACGGGTTCTAATATTTTGGGATTAGCACGCGGGCACGCGTCGTCGTAAGCGAGTTTCGCCGCGGAAATAAAGGCTACTTCTTTACTGTCGACGGGGTGATATTTGCCGTCGAACAACGTGCACTTTAAGTCCGTCATCGGGAAGCCCGCGAGAACGCCTTTCTTGACACATTCTCTAAGTCCCTTTTCAACCGCGGGAATAAACTGTTTCGGCACCGCTCCGCCGACTACCGCGTCGACGAACTCGAACTCGCCGTCCGCCGCCCCCGATTCGAATTTAATATTGACGACTCCGTACTGCCCCGCGCCGCCCGTCTGCTTTTTATGTTTTCCCTCGGCTTCCGCGGATTTGGTTATCGTCTCGCGGTACGCGACTTTCGGATCTGACAATATCGCTTCCGCGCCGAATTTACTCTTTAACTTTTTGCAAAGCACGTCGAGTTGCGTTTCGCCTTGACCGCGTATAACCGTCTCGCCCGTGTTCGCGTCTTTTTCCACCTTAAAGGTTAAATCTTCTTCCGCCAAGCGGCTAAGACCTTGGAATACTTTATCTTCTTCACCACGCTTCGCCGCGGTTATAGCCATAGTCAAAACGGGTTCGGGGAACGGAATGGGATCGTAACGCACGGGATAACTCTCATCGGCAAGCGTATCGCCCGTTCCCGTATTCGAAAGTTTGTTTACCGCGCCTATATCGCCCGCGCAAATCTCGTCGGTAGGCTCTTGCTTTTTGCCTTTCATAAAGTACAGTCCGCCGATGCGCTCTTTCTCGCCCGTTACGGTGTTAAGCACGGTCATACCGCTCTTTAACGTACCCGTGAACACTCTGATAAGATTGAGTTTTCCGACGAACGGATCGGCGATCGTCTTAAACACCTGAGCCGTGAACGGCGTGTCTATATCGCACGCAATCTCGCCCTCTTCGTTTTTAACGGTATGTACGCAATGCTGACGTTTGCGTTCGACGGGCGACGGCATTATCGCGACTATCTCGTTCATAAGGTTTATTACGCCGAGATTTTGCGTTGCCGAACCGCCTAACACGGGTATCGTATCGCCCGAGAAAAGTCCTTGTTTTATGCCGACTATTATTTCGTCGTTAGACAGCCACCCCGTATCGAGGAATTTCTCTATAAACTCTTCGCTCGTCTCCGCCGCCGCTTCGGTAAGCCCCGCTTTAAGCGTTTCTATCTCCGACTTCATCTCGTCGGGAACTTTGACTTCGACTCTGCCGCCCTTAGTAAACTCGTACGCTTTACCC
>CAZNWP010000104.1:0-3580 GCA_964576995.1 uncultured Christensenella sp.
ATATAAATATTTTAATTTTTTCGTTTTATTTCCCGTTAAAAACGGAACATTTTATTGTTTTTCATTTGCTTCATCATTTGCTTAGTTTGTTCGAACTGACGAAGCACTCTGTTTACTTCTTGAACCGACGTTCCGCTACCCGCCGCAATGCGTTGTTTTCTCGACGAGTTTATTATGGACGGATTTTCGCGTTCTTTAACGGTCATAGATTGAATAACCGCTTTCATGGATACCATCTTTTTTTCGTCGATATCCTCTTCTTTAATCTTGAACTTGCCGCCCATACCGCCGGGTAACATCGATAAAACGTCTTTAAGCCCGCCCATTTTTTTCATCGCGTCGAACTGCGTCAAATAATCGGAAAGCGTGAACGAGTTTTCTCTGAACTTCTTTTCCATTTTTTTCGCTTGTTCTTCGGATATGGCGTCCTCGGCTTTTTCGATAAGCGTCAAAACGTCGCCCATACCGAGAATACGATTAGCCATTCTGTCGGGATAGAACGGCTCTAAATCGCCGATCTTTTCGCCCACGGAACAGAATTTTATCGGCTTTCCCGTTACCGCCTTCATAGAAAGCGTCGCGCCGCCGCGCGTGTCTCCGTCAAGTTTAGTAAGAACGAGTCCCGTTACTTCTAACCTTTTATTAAACGTATCGGCAACTTCTACTGCAACTTGTCCCGTCATTGCGTCGACCACGAGCAAAATTTCCGACGGTTTTACTTCCGCTTTAATCTTTTCGAGTTCTTTCATCAACTCTTCGTCGATCTGAAGTCTGCCCGCCGTATCTACGATAACCGTGTCGAAGCCGTAAGACTTAGCGTACGCTACGCCCTCTTTCGCTATCTTAACGGGATTGCCTTGACCTTTTTCGAAAACTTCGCAACCGCAGTTTTTACCGACGACTTTAAGTTGGTTTATCGCCGCGGGACGGTATACGTCGCAAGCGACCAAGAGCGGCTTTTTGCCTTGCTTTTTAAGGTATGCGCCGAGTTTTCCGACGAGCGTCGTCTTACCCGCACCTTGAAGCCCCGCCATCATAATAACGGTGGGCGGATTGTCCGAAACGGCGAGTTTGCCGTTCGTCGAACCCATAAGCGCGATAAGTTCTTCGTTAACTATTTTTATAACTTGTTGAGTAGGCGTCAAACTTTTTAAGATTTCTTCGCCCACGGCGCGCTCCGACACCTTGTTTACGAACTCTTTAACTACGGATATATTGACGTCCGCTTCTAAAAGAGCGATGCGAACTTCGCGCATTGCCGTTTTTATTTCGAGTTCCGTAAGTCTGCCGTGCTTCGTCAGTTTGGAAAAAATATGATTAAGTTTTTCGGACAAACCGGAAAATAACGCCATTATTCACCTATAACAGATATCAATTTAGCGGCAAGATCTTTATCCGCCGACGCCTCCGCGATATTTTTGATTTCGCAGAATTTGCTTTTTAAATTCAAAACGCTTTCGTATTTAATTAGGTTCGCTTTCGCCTTTTTAACCGAGTCGAACACGCTTTGCCTGCCGACTTTCATATCTTCCGCGATTTCCGCCAAGGATAAATCGAGACAAAAATGCGAATAGAACGCGTCTCTCTGATTTTCCGTAAGCAACCCGCCGTAGATTTCGAAAAGTTCGACGTAATAAAAATCTTCTTCCATAAAACAAAACCTGTAAAAGTTTTTCGCTTTACACCCGTATATTATACCCGTCCGAAAAAATTATGTCAAGCGTTTTTAAGGCCTAAAACGAATTATTTTAAATCAACTACCGAACGGCTTTCACTATTTTTTTTGCGTGTTTTACGCCAACGACGTAGATTTTTATTTCAACGAGGATTTTCATTTCAGAGGCGGCTCGATTCCGATACAATCTTCAAAAAAGCGGCTTACGAAACCGTTTTCCGTGAGAAAAGCAAACGTTGCGCTAAGTTTATCTTCGAAATCGCTTTGATAATAAAGATAGTCCGAATAAAAAAACTGCTCGTGTATCATTACTTTTATAAAATTGCGATTTTTTAACACGTTTAACTGACGCAATATATCGTTTTTAGAATAATTATTTAAAACGACGTCTATTCCCGCGTACGATATTCCGCCTGTTCGAACCGTCTCCCCGCTTCGTATAACCGCACATTCTTCCATGGTATTTTGATACGAGGCGCGAGGCGAATTATTCGTTCCGTACAAACCGAGCAAGCCTTCCGTTCCGCTATCCTTTAACGCCTTTAAGCCTTCGCTCGTGGCAAGGCAATAATGCACCGTCGTAGTTTTTCCGAGAGACGACGGCGACGCGAAACGCAATATCTCGCGTTTTACGTTTTGGCAATCGCTATACACTTCGGCGTAATCGGAAAACTCGTAAGGTCTTTTGTTTTCCTTTCTCGAATGAAAAGACAGTTTTAACCAATCGGAATTCGCTTGCCATTCAGCTTTGTATTTATCCGTCATATCGGACAAATTAAAATCTTCTAACTCATAAAACAAGTTTAGTTGAACTTTCAATCCGAACTTTTCGTGTAACCGTTTATACATATTCAGATACGGATGTTCAAAAATACCGTCAAATTGGCCCATCGTCAATTCTTTTAGAAAACGAATATTATCGTCAACCGTAAAACAAAACTTTTTCACCGTCAACTCTCCTAATTTTTTTATATTTAAAATTCTTAACCTCTTAACGCTTTTCCCCGTGAAAGGACGACCAACGTCTCGACATTAGGTTACTTGTTCAAAAAAATTTCGTCTACTTCTTTCCCATTTTGAAGTATCGGAAAATTAATTTTTATCGACTTTAAGGGATACTCGTTTTCTCCTTCTGGATAAATACGAATCTCTTTTATTAATTCTAAAAGCAATTCTTCCCTTTCCTCGTCATTCATTATATCATAAAACTCGGAAAAATGCTCTAAAATTCGGTATATATTTTCTAAAGTTAATATTTTTTCTTCGATGGCGCGTTTTCTATATCGAGCATCTTCCACCTTTTCTTCTATTTCAGCAATTATTTCATACATTAAATCAAGTCTTGCAGGCGCGTATTAAATTGCCTTGTAGCTTGTTCGCGCTCTTTCTTATGTATGATTTTGTACTTTTGACTTGCCCTTTGTTTCGGCGTTAATTGTTTTTCCATTTTCTTGCTTCTCCTTAAATATAAACTATTTCACTTAGAATCTCTTTTTCAATCACTTGTTTCATAGCATTGATCCTTTTAACGGCTTCCAAGTAATTACCCGTAGGACGATACTGTTCGCTTTTAGAAAGTTTATCCCACATGACGTCGTAAAGTGTTTCCGCGACTTTATCTACGCCGTGCAAGTATTCAGGCAAGTGCCCCGCTAAACTTAATAACTTAGCGAAATTATGCTCTTCAATATAATGTTTAGCAAGCGTGATCTACCCTACTAATCGTTATCCCTGCTTGCATTTTTCGAGTTTTTTGCAACAATTTTTAGTGGCAATAAAAAGTCCTCGGCAGAGCCCACGATTTTCAAGGGAAATATAGTGCGCTATCCTTTACAAGACTTCTATAAAGTTTACGGCGGACTTTTTTGATAATAATTTTTCATTTTCCCACTTAGGATTTTATTT
>CAZNWP010000105.1:0-3254 GCA_964576995.1 uncultured Christensenella sp.
GTTGGTTATGCCAAGCACTAAACGATAGTTAGTTCCGTCAACAAGGGCATTGGCACTGAAAGCAGAGTTGTTACCGTTTGCTCCTTCCAAAGTTGTTCTCTCTCCTTTCCAAAAGTTACCGCTTTCCGCCTTTTTAGGCGCCATTACCGTAAAACTGTGTTCGATAGAAGTAGTTTGCTCGCTTTGATAATCTAATCCCGTTACGCCATTAACAAAAAGCATACCCTCTTCGCCGTCTATCAGTGAGTCTGTTACTTTCTTATTAAAGAAACTTACGTACGGCATTGCCTTGCCTACGAAATCTAAACTTACGAACGTTCCCGCGCCGTAATCTCCGTTTAACGCGATATACGGGTTGCCGTGTTTTACCGTACAACTACTGCTTATATACATATCGCTTTTATACATAACGAAAGTGTTATTTTCGCCGATCGTCTTAACACCGTATTGAGAAACGTCGTTAGCAGTCATCCATTGCGACGTAGCAGCGTTAGTCGTTTCGGGCACAGATTTACGCGCGCCGATATTAGTTACGGTACCGCTACTTTCGGCAAGTTCTATACCGTATTTAGAAGTAACGGTTTTTTCGTTCGCGTCGATATAACCCTTAAACGAGCTCGCTATCGCTTCGTAATCGTTGCCGAGAGTAATATCGTCGGTCAATTTGAAGTTTACGCCATCGAACGTATTGCCGCCTTCAACCTCTGCGGACACGGAAGCGAGTTCCGCCGCGGATGAGATTTCAACGGGATTATTAAAAGACGGGAACCAACTGTAAGTTTCGGCTATGTCCGCCCTGTTTTCCGTTTTATCGTCCCCCGCAACGTTTAAGTAACCTTTGCTTAAAAGTTGAGTAAGGCTACGCGAGAACGAGGAATCGAGAGTCGCGTAGGTATACGTTTCGCCCGTTTTATAATAGCAAACCGCGGTAAAGCCCAAAGATCTGTTTGCTTCTAAAATGTCCTTTATCGCACAGTTTAAGTAATTAGAACCGTTTTCTCGATAACTATCTTTTGTAGAAACGACTTTTTGATATTTAGAAAGTCTGTTAATATAGTCGTTGTCAATAACGGTGTTACCTTCGCCGATTAAAAACTGTTGAGGGAAAACGAGGAAGCCGTATTCCTCCGCGCTTTCTATCGAAGTTTTAACGTCGTCGGAGAACTTTGCTCTGAAACGTATTCCGTTTACGTCGCCCGCGGCTCTGTAATACGCCGCGCTCTCCATTTCGAAATAACTGTCCGTCGCTTTAACTCCGATCGGAGCGAAAGCCATAAACGAGAAAGCACAACAAAAAGATACGATTGCCGCTATAAATAACAGCGTTTTAGCTTTTAGCGTTCTCATTAATCATTCCCTCCGTTATTCTCGAACCAGTTAGTGTCCGATACTTCCGCATCGAAGCCGCTAAGCAGATCACTTGCGGCAAGCACCGCCTTGCCGCAAGCCGCGATTAACGCGGCATCAGGCTTTTTGTAAATTTTCTTTACACCACAATCCTTCATAATAAAAATCTCCTTTAGATTTTTTAATTTCTTTTTTAATAAGGCATAACGAACACCGCTTCACCCGGAGTTTGCGAAACGACAAACTTACCGTTGGCGAGTTTAACTTCGCTTCTCTTGCCGTTTTTAAATACGGAAACGTATTGATATTCCGAGGGGAAAGAAACGGTTATCGTTTGATACGCATTTCTTCCTTTATAAACGGGATTTACCACGTTTTGAAGCATATACATATAATTGCCTTTTTCAGCGTCGTAAAGTTCGGTAACGAGCGCGCACTCTTTATCTATCTCAACCGAGGTAACCTTTTTAAATGTTCCCTCTTTTGCCATACTCACTTGCGAATCCGAATAAACGGTGGGCGTTATCGAATAAGTGCAAGAAGAACTATAATCAAAGTTGAGTATTACGTTTTCAAACTCTGAATTTTCTTTTATTATCTCTTGCATAAAATAGTACAATTCAGTTTTATTGCCGTACCAATCTATAAAGCAAGAGCCGTCAATAGTCGTTTCCACGGTGGTATTTTCACTCTTTGTCCAGAACGTGTAATACATTATTTGCTTAACGCCGAATCCGAGCATCATATTATTTAAATATCTTGCGTCATCTTCGGTTATTTGACGACGGTTAAGTTGACCGTTGTTGGTGTAAGATATCGTTTGCGCGATATGTTTTAACTCTATGCCGCGTTCTTTGCACATTTCGGCGGACTCTTGAAAACTTCTTATATAGTCGCCGATTACACCTTTACTCGCCGTCATCGGATATTGATCGTACTGCAAATACGGACAACCCGTCGCGTCTAAAAACGCGCTCACGTACAGTCTATAACGCGCGACGAGTTCTTCTAATGATACGTCGGCGGAATCTCTGCTCGTTTCGTCAACGTCTTCGTTACCCTCGAGCGGCGGGTAATTCTTAAACGTCGTGTTTTCCATAGGCAAAAGATTTACTTGAATATACGCGTCGGGGCACACTCTCTTTATCGATTTATATACTTGCCCGTAAGCCGTTGCCATTTTGTAGTTCGGTTCGTCTTGCAAAAGCACACCGTAAAAAGCGTTGTGATCTTTATACTGATCTATACACTCCTTAACGTACGCGTCGAGCGCGGCTTCGTCTTTGAATTTCTTGTCAATTTTTAACGTTTTCTTTATATTCTCATCCGTTGTCTCTCCTTCGCCGATTATACCGTCTTCGGAAATTTCTCTGCACAGTATTACGAAACGATAGTCGGATACGATAACCTTGTCTATACCGCCCTCTAACGATATATCCATTACGTGTTTTAACGTGTCGAGTTCTTCTTGCGTACCATAAGTTATGCTCGCTTTGCTTTGAGGGAGCAAGATAGTCATTCCCGCGTCTTTGTACTCGCGTATTCTCTCGACGGTTCGGAAGTCCTCTCCCGTGGTAAACTCATCGCCGTCCACCAACCATTTTCCGTCGGATATCGAGTGATACGCGTAATAGTCGAAATGCTTATCCGTTCCGTCGTATATCGGTTTATTGGCGGTGTAGTTATCTTTTCCGCAAGCCGAAAACGCCATTGTGCTTACCGCCATAATTCCCGATGCTATCAACGATATTATCCTTTTAGTTTTCATATTTATCCCTCCAAGATATTAGTTTTATCGCTCGTTCCCGTGGCAATTTTGAACAAATCGCCGTTCGTCGCGTTTTGATATACGCCGTTAATCTTGAACTTAGCCTGATAGTGCGTTGCAGACCAGAACACCAATTTAC
>CAZNWP010000106.1:0-3237 GCA_964576995.1 uncultured Christensenella sp.
AACGTCGGTTATACTCGAACTTTGAATATTATTTAACCCTTCGTCTTTTGCGAACGCAGACTTGCTGTTATCGCCCGTATAAACTGCGGTATACACGGTACACGTTAGCGGCTTGCCGTCGTAGACTTTTTCCGCGCTTCCCGTCGTTATCGTTATAGGGCGCGGGGTTATTTTCAAGTCGCCGTATTTGTAAGTTATGTCGTAATCGTTAATAGAACCGTTGCCAACAATATCAAAAGTAATTGTATTTTCTATCGTTAAGATTATGCCGTTTTCGCGTTTCACGTCGTACATTTTAGTATATTTTATATTGCCAAAATAGTCGCCGTCTACTAACGCGGTTGTATTGTTTTCGGTGGAATTGCCGTTATATTCGGCTTTATAATCCTCTTTTGTTAAAACCGTACCATCGTAAACTTTTTCCGCACTGAACGTCGTTATTTTTATCGGACGCGGAGTAATCTTCAAGTCGCCGTATATGTAGGTTATATCGTAGTTAGAGGTTACGTCGGTAGTACCGGAAGTAATTTTTATTATTATCTCGTTTTCAATAGGCTCGACATTGCCGTTTTCCCAATTAACGTTGGTTATCTCGGTATGATTAATTACATTGTAAAATTCTTCTCTTGCGAACGGTTCCGTCGTAGCGTATGTGCCATTATACGTAATCGTAATCGTGGATTTGTCGTAATGCGATAAAGGCGTACCGTCGTACTCTTTAGTTTTGTCTTCCGTTTTGACGTCTATCGGGCGCGGGGTTATTATAAGCGTTCCCCATTCTTCATTAAATTCGTAATTGCTAGGCAAACCGCCATCTATCTCGTACGTAAAGGAGTTTTCTTCGCTACCGACGGTATCCGCATTGCGTATAACGTTTTTAATGCTTTTCCATTCGGAAGTACGCTTAAACGTTTCTCCGCTCGGCAGTTCAACGACTTTATTCGAAGCATCGGTATATGTTAGCGTATACTCTTCATTCTTTAAATCATTACCGTCGTATTCTTTTGTCTCACTTGCAGTCGTTATCGTCAAACGGATAGGCGTAATTTTAAGCGTGCCGTATTCAAACGTTATCCTATAGTTGTTTGCGTCGCCGTCCTTTATCTCGTAAGAGGTAAACTTGTTTTTAACGGAAATAACGTTGCCAAATCCGCCTCTTTGAACGTCGATTATCTTCGTGTTATCGGTAACTTTTAAACTTGCGCCTTGTACAAATGCTTGCGTTATCGTACCGACACCCTTATAAGCCGCGTCATACTCGGTACACGTTAGCGGCTTGCCGTCGTAAACTTTTTCTTTCGTTCCCGTCGTTATCGTTATAGGGCGCGGGGTTATTTTCAAGTCGCCGTACGTATAATTTATATCGTAGTTTAAGGTTACGTCGTTGCCGTTGACATCGCGTATTATTAGCGTAAACTTGTTTGTAACTTCGCCTTGACTAACGTTTGTAGCGGTAGGTAAAATCGTCGTTGTTATTGCATATTTTTGATCGATCGCTAAAGAGGTATCGTTTATAAAACTTACGCCGTCATTAGAATGTTTTTCGCCGTCGTACTCGAAAGTCGCGCTCGCGGTTTTAACGGTTAGCGGACGTTTGTTAATCTTCAACTTACCCGTATTATTAAGCGTTATCGCATAGTTGCTTAGTTTACCGTTTTTTATTTCGTAAGAGGTAAACTCGTTTTTAACGGAAATAACGTTACCAAATCCGTCTCTTTGAACGTCGGTTATACTCGAACTTTGAATATTATTTAACCCTTCGTCTTTTGCGAACGCAGACTTGCTGTTATCGCCCGTATAAACTGCGGTATACACGGTACACGTTAGCGGCTTGCCGTCGTAGACTTTTTCCGCGCTTCCCGTCGTTATCGTTATAGGGCGCGGGGTTACGGTGAGTTTGCCGTATTCGTAAGTTATAGTATAGTTAGAGGTTACGTCGTTTTCACCGTCAAATATATCCAACTCGAATTTATTATTACCGTTTTGCGTTTCCGTTACGTTGGTGATTTCAGTCAAATTCTTAACGACGTAATCTTGACCGTCCGCCACCAACGTGTCGCCGAAACCTATATCTTCTTTCTTAGAATGTTTTTCGCCGTCGTACTCGAAAGTCGCGCTTGCGGTTTTAACGGTTAGTGGGCGCGCGGTTACGGTAAGAGTGCCGTATTCGTAGGTTATAGCATAGTTAGAGGTTACGTCGTTTTCACCGTCTTTCACGCCGAAAACGGCGACGTTTACTTTCCCCGTTTCTTTAACGTTTACGATAGAAGGAAAGGCTTCTTTTATCTCGATACTCTGACCGTCCGCCAAAGCGCTTAAATTTCTTTCTCCCTCGTAATCTTCGGGATATACGTATTCCTCGGTATAATCGGTACACGTTAGCGGCTTGCCGTCGTAAACTTTACTATCGCTTCCCGTCGTTATCGTTATATGGCGCGGGGTTACGGTGAGTTTGCCGTGCACATAATTTATAGCGTAGTTTTGCGTAACTTCGGTTCCGTCCGCGCTAAAAATTTTCGCGTCGCTTACGGTATTGTCGGACATTCCGACATCGGTTCTCGACTGCGAAAAAACAACGCTTTTTATCTCGTGATCGTAAACGCAGTTACCTTCGGATATTGCATACCCGTTTAAGGCAAGAGGTTTGCCGTCGTACACTTTCGTTTCGGAATCCGACTCTATCGTTAGCGGGCGTTTTTTAAATTCTATCGTCTCGGATAAAACGTTTACGGCGTAACAATACGTAACGTCGTTGCCGTCTTTATCCAACACTTTAACCGCAGACTTTATCGGCGTAACGACCGTCGTTAGCGCGTTTTTATCTTCTATTTCGAACCCGTCGCAAGAAAACGTATCGTCGGACGAAAGATCGCCCGTGAGTTCGGGAAGATCGCCGTATACCGTCTCTTTGCTTGCGTCCGCCTTAACGTCGATAGGCTTTGCGACGATTTCAAAATTAAACTCTTCGCCGTATTCGATTATGCCGAAAGCGCGTTCGGAACGAGCGCGCACCACGTATTTACCCGTTCTATAAGGTTTTGCCGCCGACCAACGATACATACCGTCGTCAGAGGCGTATTCTAACGTTACTTCGCCCATAAGCGCGGATACATCGTAATTAATCTCTTGCCCGTACTCTATCACTTGCGGGCACTCTTCTCCGCCGACTATCGCGCCGCTTATCGCGACTACGCCCGTTACCGTTGCGATAAGCGAGGCAAGCACGCCGATTACCGC
>CAZNWP010000107.1:0-3197 GCA_964576995.1 uncultured Christensenella sp.
TAATTTCTTTCGGAATAACAACTCTGCCGAGTTCGTCTATTCTTCTTTTTATACCGGTATCCTGCATATTAAACTCCTTTTCCGTAGTATGCGATTTAGGAAAAGAATTATGCTTTTTCGAAAATTTTTCTTAATCCGTCAATCCACTCCGTTTCGTTAAACCGCGGATTTGCGGAACTTGTCGAAGAAAAACACGTTACGTTTATTGAATAGCAACTTAACGCTTCCGTTGACGCGAGGTAAGATTTTTTACCGTTACAAACGACGTTTTTTATTTTCGGATAATTTTTAAGCAACGCTATAACGTTACCCGTTTCACCCGTAGACTCGTTAATATCCGCGTCGCTACTGCCTTTTATTCGCGCTTTAACGTATATATCCCATAAGGCGATTTTATTCTTTTTTAAAAAACTTATCTTACCGTTTATATCGTCGGGCACGGTTTCGTTAAAGGTTTTACCCAACACTTTCCAAAACCTGTTTTGAGGATTGCCGTAATAAAAACCGACTTGGCGTGATTTAACGGAAGGAAAACTACCGAGAATCAGAATTTTGCTATCCTCGTCGATTATCGGATCGAAACCGTCGTTCCAGCCGTTTTCCATTACGCCGCTTTCCACGCGTCGGGACATTTTCTGTTTTTCTTAAACCAGTCGGTATCTTTTAGGAGAGTATTATTTGCGGAACACTCGACGTCTATCCCCGTTTTTTTAACGCTAACGACTATATTACCGTTCATACTTTTATAAGTTTTCGCCGCGTCGTCGTCAACCATCGAAGTTACGTACACGTATTTCGTATAAGGCGCAATCCTGTCGACAAATTCTTGCGTAGGAAATTGATTCTCATTCGCTTTCGTATATTCAGAAGTTCCCGCACAACAACAAACGCATACGCGCTTAGGATTAATCTCTTTAAGCATAACGTCGTTCGAAGACGTTTTAGAACCGTGATGCCCCGCCTTATATAACTCTACTTCGGGCAAATCGTTGAGTTGTACTAACGCTTCTTCTCCTTTCTTTTCAAGATCTCCCGTAAATAAGAAATTGTTTTCGCCGTGAGTTAAAAGCGTACACACCGAATGATCGTTTTCGGTTGACGACGCCTCGTAATAATATTTACTGTCGAGAACGGTAAACGTCGTGTTATTGCCTATTTTAAATACGTAGTTATCGGTTTCACGACATTGCCTCGCAGTATAATACGTTGCGCCCGCAGCAACAGCCTCGTCACGTTCGCGAACGTAATTTTTATACATTTTTTGTCCCGTTTTCCCCTCGGTAACTTGTGCAAACTCAATTATCGTACCGATTTTATATCGGTTAAACAAACTGTTTTCAGTCGTAAAACCCGCGTAATGATCTTCATGAGCGTGCGTTACGACTACGTATTCCAATATTCCGTCCTTGCAAACGTTTTTAATATATTCGTCGAGCGTGTCTATATTCTCCACGGAAGCACCCGCGTCTATTAATATTTCAGTAGAACCTTTTTGTATAAGCGTACAATCGCCCGTCTTATAATTGCCGAGTTCGGGAAAATGTATAGAAAGCCCGCCCGCGTAGTAAACGTCGCCTTCCGCGGGTTTAAATTCGCCGTAAGCAGCGAAGCCAAAAAATCCCGCCGCAACGCCTATCGCGGAAAATATTATCACGAGAATAAATGCCAAAAAACCGTTAATCTTCTTACCTTTAGCCATAGTTAATCTCCCGTACCTACGATTACGTTTCTCACTTGTTTATAATTCTTATATTTTTTCACGAACGTTTTTACGAAAAAATCAGTCGCTTCGTCCGCCTTTATACTATATACGACGTCGTACGTCGCAGACTCAGACGAATCAATACTATCGACGAGTTCACCGTCGTTATCGTAAATTTCAATTTTAACGAGAGACGACGCGTCTTTTCCAAACACGGTAAACTTTGCGCCTTGTTCCGTATAAGTTCCGCCGATATCGATCGTTATGCTTTTATTCGAATCGTTAAGAGTCAATCCGTCGTTTTCCGTCAACTTATACGCGGCAAAAACCCCGCCCGCTGCAAACAAAACGAACGCGATTATTATAATCGCAACCAACCCTTTATTGCTTTTTGCGGTTTTTTTCACGCTTCTTTTTACGGTTTTTTCAAAACCGTTCTTTTGCTTTGCCATATTTACTCCTATCGTTTATATAATCGTATTTCTTAAATTTTCATCGCTTTTATCAGATAAGTATTTTAACGGTATATCCGTTAAATTAAACGCACCGTGCTTACACTCTTTACTTAGCCTATACACAGCGCGAGCGCAAGACACGAGTATTTCGCCCGTAAATTCGGGATTGCTTGCGGTTTTAAGCGAAAAAACGAGAGAAACTCTCGATTCGTTTGAAGTTTTACCGTTCCTCATTATTCTGCCACAATGAAAAAAATCGCTACGCTCGCCTACAAATTCGTCTTGACTTATAAAATAAACGTCGGTTTTACAACCCGAAAAATAGTTTGGCATATTAACAATTTTATCGCGAACAACTTTTTCACTCGCCCCATTTTCAAGCACTACGTAACACTCGCGGGAATGAAAACTTTTAATTTCACCTTTCGGCGCCTCGCCTTTTAGCACGCGTTTTACGGCTTTATAATTCGGAATAGTATATGCAACGGCATATTTTACACCGTCAATTCGCTTTATCGCGTTAGAATGACCTTGCGACACGCCCTTTCCCCAAAAAGTGTACGTATCTCCTATCGGTAAAACGCAATCAAAAAGCAATCGCATAACCGAGAAAAGCCCCGGATCCCAACCAGCCGAATACAAGCAAACCTTACTACGTTTTTTCGCCACCTTGTTTACTTTCTCGTAATACTCCGATATTTTTGCGTGTGTATCGAAAGAATCTACAGTATTAAAATTTTCAAGAAACGAAGTTGTAGTTTTAATTAAATCACCTGCGCTTCCGCCGCAATTGATTAACACGTCGATTTTATCGACGAAACGCGGCAAATCCGCCACGTTATAAACGGGAACTCCCGTTACGGACTGCACGTCTTCCGCCCGTCTGCGCGTAAAAATCCCCGCGCACTCCGCGTCTCCGCGTTTTTTTATCGCGATATCCGCCCCCTTTCCGAGATTACCGTATCCCACTATCGCAACTCTTAGCATTTTTCCTCCTATATATATTACACTATTTTAAAGTTTAAATCAAAAGATTGACG
>CAZNWP010000108.1:0-3145 GCA_964576995.1 uncultured Christensenella sp.
GTCATAAACCCCTTGCAAAATAAAAATTCCGTGATACAATACGGGCGAAATTCAAAAGCGCGTGGCGAGAGAGGTATGTTATGAGAGAAATCGTGGAAAGAATTAAACTTATAGAAGCCGAACTAAAACGGCGAGCGGACGGCGATTATCTTTCAAAATACAATACGGGCGAGAAAATTCATCTAAAACAGTTGGCGTTTCACAAATGCGAAAAGAAAAACAGATGGGTTTTCGGCGGGAACAGAAGCGGCAAAACCGAGTGCGGAGCGGTTGAAACAGTATATATGGCGCGAGGAATTCACCCGTATCGCGAAAATCGCAAAGACGTTTTCGGTTGGGTCGTGTCGCTAACGACGCAAGTTCAAAGAGACGTGGCGCAAGCGAAGATTTTGCATTATCTCGATCCGCGGTGGATAGTTGACGTTACTATGACGAGCGGTAAACGCGACAGTCCCGAATACGGAGTAATTGACCAGATACGCGTTAAAAACGTTTTCGGCGGAATATCGACGATAGGCTTTAAGTCTTGCGATCAAGGGCGGGAAAAATTCCAAGGCAGTTCGCTCGACTTCGTTTGGTTCGACGAAGAGCCGCCCGAGGATATTTATTACGAATGTCGTATGCGCGTTCTCGATAAATGCGGCGACGTTTTCGGAACGATGACTCCGCTTAAAGGGCTCACCTTCGTTTACGACGAGATATACTTAAATTCAAGCGGTTCGGACGAGGTATGGTACGAGTTTATGGAATGGGCGGACAATCCGTATCTCAACGAAAAAGAGACGGCGGCTTTAACGAAAACGCTTAGCAGAGAGCAATTAGAGTCGAGACGATACGGGCGGTTTAAGGCGTCGAGCGGGTTGGTGTATCCTGAGTTCGACGAGAACGTGCACGTGATAGACGCGTTTCCCGTTCCGAAAGAGTGGCAAGACCTTATTTCCATCGATCCGGGGCTTAACAATCCGTTGTCCGCGCATTGGTACGCGGTGGACTACGACGGCACCGTGTACGTGGTTGCGGAACATTTCGAAGCGGAAAAAGGCGTTAAGTACCACGCGGAAAAAATTCGCGAGATAAGCGACGCTATCGGTTGGAAACGCAACGCGGCGGGCGGGTTCGACGCGTTAATCGATTCTGCGGCAAACCAAAAGACGCTCGCGTCGACGTCGTCGGTTACGCAACTTTTTATCGACGAGAAAATCGCCGTGAACGCCAACGTCAACAAGGATTTGTTTAGCGGAATACAACGCGTTAAACAGTACCTGTCCCCTATAAACGGCAAACCGCGACTGTATATTTTCAGAAACTGCGTAAACCTTATTAGGGAACTTAAAAACTATCGTTATAAAGAGGGGGACGTGCCGAGAAAGACGGACGATCACGCGCTGGACGAGTTGAGATATTATATTATGACGAAGCCGCAAAACGTCCCGCCCGTACCTTTGAAAAACGAAATTCAGAAAGATAAGGAGAGACTTTATAGAAAGATATTAAATGAAAGAAAAATTTTCGGAAAACGCTCGCGTTAAAGCCGCGCTCGTTAAAAAGGCGATAGGTTACGACGCCACCGAAGTGGTGGAAGAATACGTCGCGGGGGACGAAGGCGAAATTCGACTGTGCAAGAAAAAGGTTACCAAAAAGAACGTGCCGCCCGACGTTACCGCCATAAAAATGCTGATGGACGCGGGAGACGCTGACGTCGCGGAAATGACCGACGAGCAATTAGAAGAAGAGAAAAACAGACTGCTCGATATGCTTTATCGGGCAAACCAAGCAAAAAAGGAGAGAAAATTTGAAAAAAGAGTCGACCGCCGTTAAAGGCGGCAAGAAAAAAGAAAGCGAGAAGTTTATAAACGACTTAATCGCCGATACGAAAGCGGACTTCGAGTATCGAAGAAAGGAGAGGGCGGTTTTAGAACGTCAATGGGAACTCGATATGAACTTCATATCCGGCAACCAATATTGCGGAATAACCGCGCGCGGCGAACTTGCGGACGAGGGAAAGGAGTTTTTTTGGCAGAACAGAGAGACGTTTAATCACATCGCGCCGCTTATAGAATCGCGCGTGGCGAGGTTTTCGCGCGTGTCGCCGCTGTTTTCCGTAAGACCTAAGACGGACGACGATAAAGACGTAAACGCCGCGTCGCTAGCGGAAAAACTTTTGTCGTCCGCTTTCGAAAAGTACGACCTCGACGGAGTAGTTAAAAAGGTTACCGTGTGGAGCGAGTCTTGCGGAACGGGGTTTTACAAAGTGTTATGGGATAATAAGGGTGGCAACGCGGTGGGCGTATCGGACGGAGAGACGGTATACGAAGGAGACGTAAACGTCGTACCCGTGTCGCCGTTCGAGATATTCCCCGACAGTTTATACAACGAAGAAATAGAGGATTGTTTCAGCGTTATTCACGCGAGAGCGGTGCCCGTGCGCGAGATACGCGAAAAATACGGAGCGGACGTCGCGGGCGAGAACGTGCAAGCGTTCGGACGGTATAACGGAACGACGGACGCAGCGGAGAGTGGCAACGTTTATTACGACAGAGCAATCGTTATAGAAAAGTACGAGAAGCCCTCGTCGGAATTTCCGTGCGGCAGGCTTATAACCGTCGCGGGAGACAAACTGTTGTATTACGGCGAACTTCCGTATAAAAACGGCAAGAACGGCGAGAGAACGTTTCCGTTCGTAAAACAAGTCTGCATAAAAAACGCGGGTTGTTTTTTCGGCGCGAGCATTGCGGAACGGCTTATTCCCGTGCAGAGAGCGTTTAACGCGGTTAAAAACAGAAAACACGAATTTTTGAACAGACTGTCGATGGGAATTATGAAAGTCGAGGACGGATCTTTAGACGTGGACGACTTGGCGACGGAAGGTTTGCAACCGGGGAAAATTCTCGTATACAGGCAAGGCTCGTCCGCGCCCGAAATGCTCGGCGGCATATCTATGCCCTCTGACTTTAACGAGGAAGAGGCGAAGTTGTTAAACGAATTCGTGTCCATAAGCGGCGTTTCGGAAGTGTCGTCGTCGATGGCGAACGCGGGCGTAACGAGCGGAACCGCGCTTGAAATTCTCGTAGAACAGGACAATGAACGTCTTATCGTTCCCGCGGAGAATATTCGCAAGTGTTATCTTGAAATAGCGAAACACGCC
>CAZNWP010000109.1:0-3105 GCA_964576995.1 uncultured Christensenella sp.
CGGCAACAGCGTATTTATGACGGGCAAAATAGACGGAACGTTGTACGCGGTTTACGAATATCTTAAATGGGCGTTCGGCTACGAATTTTTTATGAAAGATTGCTACACTTTGAACACGGGCGTAAAAAATCTTAAGTTTATAGATTTCGACGTAAAGGAAGTTCCCGATATTCAATCGAGAAGCAAAGGGTACGGAAGTATCGAGTCTACCGAAACGGCGATGAGAATGGGTTATTCTTATTCCGACGCGATGGCTCTCGTAAACGGTAGACAACACCATACGACGTTTGCTTTTATCGATCCTGCCATATACGGCGAATCGCACCCCGAATATTTTTCCGCGGATAAAACGCAACTCAGTTATACTGCGCATGGGAACGCGGAAGCCGTGAAAGAAATGCAGGACATAGTGTTTAATAAGTTAGTAGAAATCGCCTCTACTTACGAGGATGTTCCCGCGGTACAGTTTACGCAACAAGATATCAACACTTGGTGTGCGGACGATATAGCGGCGTACAGCGAAAAGTACGGCAGTGCGGCAGCCGCGGCAAGCCAGATTATATTTATAAATCCCGTAGCGAAAAGATTGCAAGAATGGATGGACGTAAATTACCCGGGAAGAGAATTCACGATAATGATTTTCGCGTATATGAAGACGGTAAACGCGCCTACTAAACTCGTAAACGGCGAATACGTCCCCATTGACGACGACGTAGTTTTAGAACCGAACGTCGGCATATATTACGCGCCGATCGAAATGGACTTTACCCATGCGCCAAGCGCAAGCGTCAATTCTTCGGTTTACACGAACTTTAAAAAATGGCACGCGATATGCAAAGGCTTATACTTATGGAGTTATTCCGTATACTTCGGTAATTACTTTATGCCGTACGATACATTCGATTCCGTTCAAGAACTTTATCAAGTTGCGGTGGAAAATGGCGCGTGCTATATCTTTGACGAAGGCTCTTACGGCGACGGACCGACTTCCGCGTGGAATACGATGAAAGGGTATATTCACGTAAGACTTATGTGGAATTGCCATTACGATATGAGCACGCTTATAGATAAATTCATCAAGAATTATTACGGCGATGCGGCGGAGAAAATGTCCGAGGCGTTCGACGAACTGAGACTTTGGTGTAGAACGGCTAAAAATATGGATCCTCCGATGGGTGGCGGCAGCAGTTGTTTGTCGAGCAGTAACTTAGTGGAAAGATATTGGCCGCAAACGGTTCTCGAAAAATGGTTATCTATTTATGACGATGCGTTAGCTACGATAGAGCAATATAAAGACACCGACGTTAAGACTTATAATAAATATTATAACAGAATAAGGTTGGAGTCCGCTTCTCCGAGATACTTGTTGACGTATTTTTACGGTAGCAGTCTTGCGTATTCGAGAAGGGTAGAACTCGTAAACGGTTTATGTAGCGACATAAACAAATTACAACTCGTTCAGATGGGCGAAGGATCTGATACTTCCACTCTGAAAGAATCTTTGTTGAAATAAAAATACTTACGCTTAGGCGCGCGTGTTCGGCCGTTGCCGAAACCGAGAGCCTAAGCCCACCACTATAAAACAGGAGACGTGGAAAATGAAAAGAAAATTTTTAAGAACGATATTATTGGTATTATCAATCGCGTGTTGCGCGTGCGCTACCGCTTGCTCTTGCAATAAAGAAGAAGCGAAGCCTGACGGAATAACCTTGTCGAAAACGCAAATCACGTTGGATTTATACGAACAAGCGGAATTGAAAGCGACGTTATCGGGAGAGAGCGAAGCGTCTATTACTTGGACTTCGTCCGACGAGACCGTGTTTACGGTAGAGAACGGCGTAATAACCCCCGTTTCGCAAGGTACGGGCACGATAACGGCAGCAAGCGGAGACGTTTCCGCAACGTGCAGCGTAACCGTTTCTGACTCCGGAGCGGTTCCTGTAATGAAACTCGAAACCGAGCAAATCTCGTTATTCGTAGGCGACGCTAAGAAGTTAAACGTTTATATCGAGTATAAAGGCGGAACTTATAAAGACGCGGAATTAAACGTCTCGTTTACCGACGCGAACGTCGCAATGTTCTCCGCGGGAGTTATCAGCGGTTCCGCGGCTGGAAGCACGAAAGTAACCGTGCGCGCGAAGTGGAGAGGTTTTTTCGAGGAAGCGACTTTCGATCTCGTAGTAAAAAGAAAAGTAACTTTAGGTATGGGAACGGGCGAAATAACCCTTTACACCGTAGCCGAACACGATTCCGTAACGTATCCCGTAACTCAAAACGCGGGAGTCGTATTAACCGTTGACGGAAGCGAAGATACGACGACGCCTATAACTTATACGGTGAGCGATACTTCGGTTGCAACCGTGTCGACAATCGGCGACATTGCGTCCGTCGAAATTGGAAAGACGACGCTCACGGTGAAGTGCACGGTAGGCGGAGAAGAGTATACCGCGAGTTTGCGAGTAAACGTAATTTGCCCCGTCGTGGACACGGAGGAATTATGCGTGGCGGAAGTTACCGATACTACTTATGCGATTAAGTGGCAGAGTACGTCGGCAGTAAATTTTTCCGATATATCCGCTATTTACGACGCGGAATTTTCTAAGATAGAAATGCAGAAGAACGGCGGAGCAATCGGCTTTGACGGCGACTCTTTCACTGTAGGCGAAGAAAAAGACGTTCTCGTTTACACCTCGCAAAAAGTTGCTTATAAAGTAAAGGTTGTGGGCGCGACGATGCTTATAACCACGAAAGATCAATTATACAATTTCGGCAATATGGCAAAAGCAAACGATTATAACGGCTATTACGTCCTCGGAGCGGATATAGATTGCGGAGGCGACTATTACGAATCTTGGTGCGGTTATTACGTTTTAAGTCGTCAATTTAACGGCACTTTCGACGGAAGAGGCTATAAGATAAAAAATATCGCCGTAGGTAGAAGAGGAACGTGGAGTTCGCAAGGCTTCGTCGGCGCGTTAAGCAAAACGGGCGTGATTAAAAACGTAACGTTTAACGGCATAACCCTCTATTGTTCCGAATATTCGGATCCCACGATAGTATGCGGCGAAAACGACGGACTTATCGAGAACGTCCATATCATAATGC
>CAZNWP010000110.1:0-3080 GCA_964576995.1 uncultured Christensenella sp.
GGCGCGGGGGAAAGTCAATAAACTTGACTTTCCACCGCGCCTACGATTTGACGTTACTAACTCGTTATTATTTATTTAAGAACTTCTTCATCAATTCGACTCCGCTATTTACGAACGTCCCCGTTTTCGCGGCGCAATCTTCGTTATACGCGTCCACACCGCTAAGAATTTGTTTTTCACTGTCGTAGATAAGATACGGCACGGGATCGCAGACGTGAGTCATAAGACAAAGCGGCGTCGGGTGATCGGGACACACGAGAATCTTAAACGGCTCGCCTCTTTTTTTCAACTCGTCGACGACGGGTTTAACGACTTTCTCGTCGATTTGCTCGATTGAATAAATTTTATGTTCCGCGTCGCCATGATGTCCGCATTCGTCGGGTGCTTCCATGTGAATATACACGAAGTCCGAACCGTGTTCGAGCGCGTCCAAACACGCCAGCGCCTTACCCGCAAAATTCGTATCGTAATTTCCCGTCGCGCCGTCGACGTCGATAACTCTCATACCCGTCAACTTGCCTATCCCCTTTAACAAATCTACCGCGGATATCATTGCACCGCTTATTCCGTATCTCTCGCCGAAGTTTTGAAGCGCGGGTTTCGTGCCTTCGCCCCAGAACCACAACGACGTGGCGGGGTTTTTCCCCGCTTTTACGCGCGCGACGTTTACGGGATGATCTCTTAAAAGTTGCGTCGATTTTTTCATTAAATCGAGATACGCCTTGCCCGCTTCGCTCGTCGGGAGGTGTCCTTTTATCGGCTTCCCCGTAATGTCGTGCGGCGGAGTCAGATCGCCCGCGATAACGCCGCGATCCACAACCAAGCAATGCCTGTAACTCACGCCCGCGTACAGTTTACGATTTTCGTCGTTTAATTTTTCCGCCAAATACGCGATTAAAATTCTCGACTCTTCGGTGGTAATTTCGCCCGCGCTGTAATCAATCATCGTTTTATCTTCGAACTTTTCTTCGTCCGACAGCGTAACGAGATTAGCGCGCGCGGTAACGTCGGTATCTTTTAGGTTTATGCCTATACTTGCCGCTTCGAGCGGAGAACGCCCCGTATAACATTCTTCGGGAGCGTAGCCTAAAACGGATAAATTCGCGACGTCGCTCCCCGGTTTCATTCCGTCGGGAATAGTTTTGCAAAGTCCTACTTCGGAAATTTTTGCAAGCGCGTCGATAGCGGGTTTTTTCGCGAGCATCAGCGGCGTTTTATCGCCGAGTTTTCCTTTTTTATAATCCGCCATCCCGTCGCCGAGTATTACTACGTATTTCATAAATCACTCCATATCACGGGCAGTTTCCCGTGTCTTATTAAATATTCGTTCGTCTTTATAAAATGCCCGCAACCGAAGAACCCGTTATACGCCGATAGCGGACTCGGGTGCGCACATTCCAATATCAAATGCCTGCTTGCGTCTATAAGCGGTTTTTTCGCGCGAGCGTTACCACCCCAAAGCAAAAACACGACGTTTTCTCTTTTCTCGGATATTTTTTTAATTATCCCGTCGGTAAAGGCTTCCCACCCTTTCCCCTTGTGCGAATTTGCCGCGTGGGCACGAACGGTTAAAACCGTGTTAAGCAGAAGCACGCCTTGTTTCGCCCATCCGTTTAAGTCGCCGTGTTCTGGCATAACGTCGCCCGTTTCACGCTCTATCTCCTTGTAAATATTAACGAGAGACGGCGGCTTTTCTTTACCCTTCGGAACGGAGAAAGAAAGTCCCATCGCCTGACCTTCTTCGTGATACGGATCTTGCCCCAACAATACGACTTTAATATCGTCGAACGCGGTTTTTTTCATAGCGTTAAAAATATCGTGCATCGGCGGATAAACCGTTCGAGTAAAATATTCCGTTTTCAAGAACTCGCGCAAGGCGATATACGACGGATCGTTAAATTCGTCTTTTAGTATTTCGTCCCACGCTTCCGTAATTTTTATCATCGAAGAACGCCCTCCGAAGTTTTTCGTATTTGCGTTTATATTTTAGCATTTTTTATTGACAAAATCAATATAATTTAATATAATATAAGCCAATATTTTATTTTGCAATATAATCCATGCTAAACTTTTTTTGAAAAACGGGTGTTTTATGAGTATTTGGGAAGTCGTTTTAATAGGCGTCGCGCTCGCGATGGACGCGTTCGCCTTGACAATCGCCAACTGCACGGCGTATAAAAGCAGTCTCAACCGCAAAAAAGAATGGGCTATGCCCGCGGCGTTCGCGGCGTTCCAATTTTTAATGCCAGTCGTAGGTTTTTATATCGGATCTATCTTTTCAAGTCAAATAGAGCAAATATCTAAGTTTATAACGGCGGGAATATTTTTCGTGCTCGCGATAAAGATTATCGTAGACAACGTTAAAGAACTGAAAAAAAATCAAGAAGAAAATCCGACGGACAATTCCGCGGCGTTCACGTTCGGCGTGCTTATTATGCAAGCCGTAGCGACGAGCATAGACGCGCTTATGATAGGCGTTACCTTCGCGGTAAGCCTCACCTTTTCGGTGTTCCTCGCCGCTCTCGTTATCGGCGCGGTAACCTTTATAATCGTCGCCGTCGCGCTTTTAATCGGCAAATCGCTCGGCGCGATGCTCGGTAAATACGCGCAATGGGTGGGCGCGATAATCTTGCTCGTCTTAGCGATTAAAAACCTCGTCGAAGGCTTTATCGGATAAATAAAATACGCGTTAAAACTTATTCGGCGCGGCGATAAAATCGCCGCGCCGAAAACTTTTTCTTATTAAATTCTTTTCGCTATCGCCGTTAAAAACTCTCTCGAATTGAGTTTTTTAGGCGTTACGCCGTCTTTTTTGAACATAGCGACTAAATCGCCCGTCATCTCACCGCCCTCTATCGTGTCTATGGTAGCCTTTTCGAGTTTATCCGCGAACGCGATTAAATCGGGTAATTCGTCGAGTTCGCCGCGTTTTCTAAGCGCGCCCGACCAAGCGAATATCGTCGCTACGGGGTTGGTGGAAGTCTCTTCGCCCTTAACGTATTTGTAATAATGGCGCGTAACCGTACCGTGCGCCGCTTCGTATTCGTAAATGCCTTGCGGAGAAACGAGAACGCTCGTCA
>CAZNWP010000111.1:0-3057 GCA_964576995.1 uncultured Christensenella sp.
ATGAGAAGGTCAAGAGATTTCGTCGAAACCAAGGCGTCATTTAATGCAATTACACCGCCCTACGGAGTTAAAGCCAGAATGGTCGTTCTTCCGCTTGTAAAAAAGCGGCAGTCTGTTTTGATTTTTTACCCGCCGAATACGCGGGTTTTTTTATGCCCGAAGGAGGTTTTATGGTTATCGAACCGCAAGAAAAATACGAGCGTTTGCTCGACTGCTTTAAATCGCGGAAATTTGCCGATTTGCGTATGACGCTTCTCGACCTAGAACCTATCGACATCGCGGATTTTATGGAAGAAAATCTCGATGAAAAAGATATGTTGATGTTTTTTAGACTTTTGCCTAAGGAACTCGCTTCCGACGTATTCGTCGAAATAAATTCCGACGCGCAAGAGGACTTAATTAAAAAATTCACCGATAAAGAACTTAAAGCGGTTATCGACGATATGTTTATGGACGACACCGTAGATATTATCGACGAAATGCCCGCCAACGTCGTCAAGAGAATACTTAAAAACTCCGATCCCGAAAACAGAAAACAGATTAACGAGTTGTTAGAATACCCCGACGATTCCGCGGGCTCTATTATGACGACGGAATACGTCTCGTTGCCTGAAAACTTTACCGTGGAACAAGCGTTCGACAGAATAAGGAAAACGGGGCTTAACAAAGAGACGGTGTACACTTGTTACGTTACCGACGGTAAAAAACACTTAAAAGGCGTCGTAACGGTTAAAACGCTTTTGCTATCCGACAAAACCGACGTTATCGCCGACGTAATGGACACGAACGTCATCGCGGCGGAAACGCTCGAAGATAAAGAGCAGGTTGCGATGAAGTTCTCCGATTACGATTTTCTCGCGCTTCCCGTCGTGGATAAAGAGGGGTGTATCGTCGGTATAGTTACCGTCGACGACGCCGTAGACGTCTTAAAAGAAGAGGCGACGGAAGATATTCAAAAAATGGCGGCTATCGTACCGAGCGAAAAGCCGTACTTAAAACAGTCCGTCGGCAAAATATGGTGCATAAGAATTCCGTGGCTATTGGTGCTTATGATTTCGGCGACGTTTACGGGGCTTATCATAAACAAGTACGAAGGCTCGCTTAACGCCATAAGTCCCGTTCTTTTCGCGTGCGTGCCTATGCTTATGGACACGGGCGGAAACGCGGGAAGTCAAGTGTCGGTTACGGTAATTCGTTCTCTCGCGTTAGGCGAACTCGAAACGCGCGACGTGCTAAAAGTAATTTGGAAAGAAATTCGCGTGTCGGTTTTGCTTTCGCTAACTCTCGGAGCGGTGTGCTTTTTAAAACTTACGCTTATCGACAATATATTGTTCGGATATTCCGATTACGAACCGATGTTGTGCCTCGTCGTATCGGCGGCGTTAGCCGTAACGGTTATAATAGCAAAACTCGTCGGTTGCCTTTTGCCGATAATCGCTAAGAAAATAAAACTCGACCCCGCGGTGGTTGCGAGTCCGTTTATAACGACTATCGTCGACGCGTTGTCGCTTATGGTGTTCTGTTCCATAGCCGTAGCGTTGTTGTGATTTGAATATTTTAACGCCTCGACCGAGTATATCGCACAGTCGGGGCGTAAACTTTTTATTCCGCTTTTAATAAAAGCGGTGGAAAGTTTTACGGGCTTTATTATTTCAATGTAAATTAAAGGTTTTTGGGGTAAACTATAAACGTATTCGTTATTATATAGCGTTCCGTCGAAAGCGAGAAACGGAAAGTGCTACGAAAAGGAGGTAAACAATGGAAAAAGAAAAACAAAGTTGCGCGTTGCAATTAAAGGACGTCGTTAAAACTTACGGTACGGGCGATTTCGAAGTTAAAGCCTTAAAGGGCGTAAGCCTAAATTTCAGAAAGAACGAGTTCGTGTCTATTTTAGGTCCGTCGGGTTGCGGAAAAACGACTATGCTTAATATCGTCGGCGGGCTAGATCGTTACACGAGCGGAGATCTCGTTATCGAAAACAAGTCTACCAAGCATTACACGGATAAAGATTGGGACGCTTACAGAAACAACTGTATCGGATTCGTGTTCCAAAGTTACAATTTAATTCCGCATCAGACGGTGTTGTCTAACGTAGAACTCGCACTCGAACTGTCGGGGATGCCTAAAAAAGTTAGAAAAGAACGCGCGGAGAAAATTCTCGAAAAGGTCGGTCTTAAAGGTCAAGAGCATAAAAAACCCAACCAATTGTCGGGCGGACAAATGCAGAGAGTGGCGATAGCCCGCGCGCTCGTTAACGATCCCGAAATTATATTAGCCGACGAACCGACGGGCGCGCTCGATACGGAAACGAGCGTTCAAATAATGGATTTGTTAAAAGAGATAGCGAAAGACAAACTCGTTATTATGGTAACGCACAACCCCGAACTCGCGGAAAAATATTCCACCCGCATAATAAGGCTTTTAGACGGCGAAGTCGTCGACGATACGAACCCGTTTTTAGATATAAAAGAGGGCGAAAGCAAGACTATGCGCAAGCCAAAAATGGGGTTTAAGACGGCGTTTACGTTATCGCTTAAAAACTTGTTTTCTAAAAAGGCGAGAACTATTTTAACCTCGATTGCGGGAAGCATTGGCATTATCGGCGTCGCGCTCGTGCTCGCATTGTCTAACGGGTTTAGCGCGTATATGACGCGTATGCAGACGGATACGCTTTCCACGTACCCGCTAACGATTTCCGAGAGTTCCGTAGATATGTCGTCGTTTTCGGTTGTTTACGAGGACGAAGTTAAAGAGGCGTTTCCCGCGCTTGACAACGTTGCCGTGAAAACCGCGTTTATAAAACTTACGGGTATGCTTAAAAACAACAACCTTTCCGACAAGACGGAGAACGGTTTCGTGCATTACCTAAGCCAAGCGGATAAAGAGTTGTATTACACGATTTTGTACTCTTACGGCTTCGATATGAACGATTATATTTATACCGACTTAGAACTCAACGGCGTTAAGTTGTTTACCGCGATTGACAATATCGTCGGTACGATAGAGGCGTCTTTCGAAGAGCAACTTAAATCGGCGATGGGTATAAGCACGGGATTC
>CAZNWP010000112.1:0-2974 GCA_964576995.1 uncultured Christensenella sp.
GTTTCGGGTGGTTTTTTCTCGATAACGGCCATAATCTATCGCCGCTTCCGCCCGCAAGAACCAAACACTTCACTTTTCGTTTTCCGTTTTTCGCTTTCTAACGCTTAAAAATAACGTTATTTAACAGAAAGCAATAAATCCTTTTTAATTTTTTCTATTCGTTTGTCCGCGTCTTTAACGGACTTGCCTTTAACTCCGACGTAGAACTTAATTTTAGGTTCGGTGCCGGACGGCCTAACGCAACACCAACCGTTTTCAAACTCGTAATAAACGACGTTTGAAACGGGCAAATCGAGTTTTTCCGAGTAACCGTCAATAGTTTTTCTTATCGACGAAGCGTAATCGCGTACCGCGACTATTTTTTCGTCGCCTAACTTTTCGGGAATATAATTGCGGAAATTATCGGACAACCGTTTTATTTTTTCCGCGCCGTCTTTTCCCGAGAAAGTTTCGGTAAAAAGGGTTTCTCTAAAACACCCGTACTTCTCGTATATTTTCTGCATTTGTTCGCAAAGAGATACTCCTTTGCTCTTATAATAAGCCGCCGCTTCCGCAAGAACCGTTACAGCGACGATAGCGTCTTTATCTCTCGCGTGCGTACCGATAAGGCAACCGTAACTTTCTTCAAATCCGAATAAATACGCGTACGCGTTTTTAGCCGCCGATAACCGTCCGCCGTTATTATCAATTGCTTTTTCGAAATCGTTTATTTTTTCGCCAATATACTTAAACCCCGTCAAAACTTCGAAATGAGTTACGCCATAACTTTCCGCAATGCTTTTCGCCATATCGGACGTAACGATCGTACTTATTATCGCGCCGTCCTTAGAATTTTTCGGAAGCAAACCTTTTTGTTTTCTTTGAGAAAGTTCGTACTCACAAAGAAGTAAACCGCTCATATTTCCCGTGAACGGCATATACGTTCCGTCGACGTCTTTGGCGTAAATACCTAGTCTATCCGCGTCGGGATCGGTTGCCATAACTATATCCGCGTTTTTCTCTTTTGCAAGTTTAAGAGCGAGATCGAAAGCGGCGGGATCTTCGGGATTGGGATATTTAAGCGTAGGAAAATCGCCGTTCGGTTCCGTCTGTTCGGGAACCGTCCACACGTTTTTAAATCCGAGTTCTTTAAGCGTTCTGAGTACGGGTTCTTTACCCGTACCATTAAGCGGCGTATAGACTATTTTCAAATCGTCCGAACGATCGGCTATACTGTCCGAATTTAACACCACGGACTTCACCGCGGAAATATACGCGTCGTCAATATCCTTGCCGACGTATTCAAGTAAACCGTCTGACTTCGCCGATTTTTCGTCGATCGTTCTAATCGCAGAAAAATCGGAAACGGCGTTTACGCAAGTAATAATCATTTTATCGTACGGAGGCACGATTTGCGCCCCGTCGCAGAGATATACTTTATATCCGTTATATTCGGGAGGATTATGACTCGCCGTAATTACGACGCCCGCGGTCGTTTTTAAGTATCTTACCGCGAAAGATAATTCCGGAGTCGGTCTTAAATCGTCGAAAACGTACGCTTTAATACCGTTTGCGGCAAAAACGAGCGCGGAAACGCATGCAAACTCACGCGACATTCTCCTACTGTCGTAAGCAATCACGACGCTTCCTTTATTCGTTACGGAGTTTATATAGTCCGCAAGCCCTTGTGAAGCCTTGCCTACCGTATACTTATTCATTCGATTGGTGCCAGCGCCGATAACTCCGCGAAGCCCACCCGTTCCGAAAGATAAATCTTTATAAAATCTATCCTCAATTTCCTTTTCGTCAGTCAAATTTTCGAGTTCGCTTTTAGTTTCCGCATCGAAAACGTCGCTTTTTAACCACTCGTTATATCTTCGTTTATAATCGATCACAATAAATCACACCTTTTTTTTTCTTTGAGAACGTCCACGATTTTTTTAACGTCCTGCGCTTTTTCTTTCGGGCAAACGAGTATTGCGTCCGGAGTCTCAACTACCGTTACTCCTTCCATACCGAGTACGGCAACGAGCCTGCCCGACGACACGATGGTACTGTTTACCGTATCGAGCGCAATGCAATCGCCTATCGTAACGTTTCCGTCGTCGTCCGACGCGTGTAAAGCACCCAGCATATCCCAACTACCGACGTCGTTCCAACCAAACTCACCGGTAACGACTTTAACGTCGCTTGCTTTTTCCATAACGCCGTAGTCGATGGATACGGACGGCAATTCGGGATAAACCGAGTTTATCATATCGAGTTCTTTTTCCGTACCGATAGCGTCGTAAATTCTCATAAGCCCGTCGTATAAATCGGGTAAAAATCTTTTAACGTTAGCCATAACAACGGATGCTTTCCAAACGAAAATACCGCCGTTCCAAACGTAGTTTCCGCTTTTAACGTATTTTTCCGCAGTTTCTAAATCGGGTTTCTCGACGAACGACTCAACTTTTTTAACGAGTTTTTCGCTTTTTTCATATTTAATATAACCGTAACCCGTTGCGGGAAAAGTCGGTTCTATACCAACGGTAACGATACAGTCTTCGTTTTTCGCCGCGTCTATCGCGGTTTGCAGTATTTCGGCGTACTTCGGTTCGTCTTTAACGTAAGCGTCGGACGGCGTTACGACCATAACCCCGTCACCCTTTTCTTTCAAGATTTTAACCGCCGCAAAACCGATACACGCCGCCGTATTTCTCGCGCACGGTTCAGAAATAACGTTATCGAAACTCAAATTACTCCCGACGACGCTTTTAAGTTTATCCGCTTGCGCGTCGTTAGTAACCACGTATAAATTTTCTTTATCCGCAACGGCACGAATTCTAGCGATCGTTTCGTTTATCATAACGTCCTTACCGCTCAAATTAAGCAACTGTTTAGGATTAGTTTTTCTCGACGAAGGCCAAAATCTCGTACCGCCCCCGCCTGCCATAATAACTCCGTATATATTCATAGTTAAAAATTACAATTTCTCAATTACATTATATATATT
>CAZNWP010000113.1:0-2969 GCA_964576995.1 uncultured Christensenella sp.
TTGGTTCGCTTATAACCTCGCTTTAATTCTCGGGCGAATTTATCGCCTTTTTCCGCGGGGTTTAAGAGTGTTACTCTTTTGCCCGTTCTGCTTGTTACCGTTACTGCCATATATTTATTCCTTTACTACTTTTAAGTCTGTAGCCGCGACTAATTTTTACTTTTTGTTTTTAACGTTTTATACGTTCGTTGTATTTATCCGATTTTTTATGGTCGCGAAGTCCTCGTCCGTAACCCGTTTTAGCCGCAAGGGCAGAGCCTTTACGTTTCGGCAGCGCTTCGTAATCTTTTACGCCTTGTCGATACCCGATTGCGTACGCTTGCTTAATCGCCGTTTTATAATCCGATACGCTTCGTTTTACGTTACCCGTCTTTTCTTTGAATTTCTCGCCGAACGACTTCTTATTTACGTCCGTTTTTGTCATTTTCGTTTTCCTTTACTACTTTTAAGTCCGTAGCCGCGACTATTTTTTATTGTTTTTGTTTTTCATCTCTTCATACAGAGATTTTTCGGCGAGATAGCAAACGGATCTATCTTTGTTATGCTTATCGTCCCAGAAAGCCAAAACACGATTTTTACAAACTTTCGGTATATCCGTACTATCTCGAACAAACGTTCTCGGCTTGTCCCTTTGCTTATTTGAAGGTTTATATATATACGGTGTATCTTTACCGACTGCACCGTAAACGCCTTTGCGTAACTTACCGTTTTTATATGCAATATCGTGTGGAACTGCGTACAATCCCGCAAGATTTTTATCTTTTCTGTTTCTGTTAATATCCTTTTTCACTTGACTATCTCCGAAAAATTTGATATATTATTACTGCGCTGGTGGTCAAAAACGACCAAAGTCGCGGGCGGCGCCGTGCGACCGAGCAGAGTAGCGAAAACGCTGAAATTCTTCGCCGTAGAGCGATACGGGCTGTGAGGCTCTGCATTTAACCGTTCTTTAATGGAGCGGTTATTTTTTTGTTTTTTCATACGGAATATCTAAACGAGATAATTCCATTTCGCGTTTTAGGCGCTGCATAGAAGAAGGGAAGTATTCCGTATGATAAATTCCGTTTTCTTTATATTCCAATAAATACCAAGTCATTATGTTTTCTCCGTATAAAAAAATTGCTTGAAAGTTCTTCGACGGCTTTCCGTCAAATCGCTCCCAAGCAATTTTAATTAAATCTTTCCGAACAATAGAGTTTTATTTTTTCTTAAATACAATCACTATTGACGGTGTTACGTAACGTTTCTTTTTCGTTTCGTTCGTTGTTAACGTTGTCATATATATAAATCCTTTGTTGTTAAAAAATTAAATCGTCGTCCGATACTTCGGTTAGAATGGTTTTTCCGACTTTTAACTCTTCGGCGCGCGTACAGAATTTATCGAATATAGCGGATAAATCGAATTTATCTTCTTCTTTCTTTTGCTTTAACTCGAATACTTCGTTTTTATACCGCGTCGGTTCTCCGACGGGAAAACCTCTTTCGTCTAATCGGTTATAAAGAAGAATCTCTTTATCCTTGACGTCCACGTAACTACTGATACGTCGATAAAACTGTATTAAACTTTCGTTATCGCTCGTTCTAAAATCTCTGTACCAGAACCGTATCGGAACCGACGACGTTATTACTATCATTTCGCAATCGATAGGTTTATTCGCGAACCGACTGTAACAAGACGATTTCGTGTTGTTATCGAGAATTTTAAGCAAGTCGTAGAACTTAAAAACGGAATCGCGCATATCGTCGAGAATCATAGACTTTTGTCCGAGATAATCTTGAAACAAATCGTTAGAACTCGAACTTATACAATAATCGTAACCGAGACTGTTTAAAAGTTTTTTCGCGTAATAGGTTTTTCCCGTTCCGCTTTTGCCGCAGACAAAAACAACTTTCATGTTTCTATCGGAGTTTAACGTCAATTCTTTGCAACGCAGTTTCCAGAGTTTATCGAGTTTCGTTACCACGCTCGCGCGACTGTCGGGCGGGAGAGTGGACACGTATTTTATCTGTTGCGCGTAAGAAAATTTTTCAAAGTGTCCGACTATATCGTCTTTTACCGCTTCTTCTTTAATGTTAAAGTTCGCAATAACTTCGTTCCAACTGTATTGATGCTTAAACTTCTGACTGTCGTTAGAATGCGTTAAGTACTTATACATATCGGTTTTGCGACCTTTAACTTTGCTGATAAAGTTTTCACCGATTTTAAACCATTCCGCAACGGTTTTAGTATCTAACGAAGAACCGCCGAAATTCAAGTAAATATGATAATGTGGACGAGTATCGTCTTTATCGTGGACTATGTACGCCCAATGTTTTATTGTCTGGTACTTCATAATCGTTTCCTGAATATCGACCTTTAATTTGTCGACGTCGGTAACGATTTCCATCTGTTTTAAGAAAGGCATAATTTACATCTCCCAAGCACATTTTGCCAAAACTATTTTTTGTACCTTTTGCACCTTTTGCCCGAGCGGCTCGGACAAGCCCCGAGCCGCAAAAACGATAGGTTTTAATTTACAAGTTTTTATAATTTTGCACTTTTTGCACCTTTATTTATTTTTTTGAGTTTTGCACGTTTTGTACGTTGTTTTTAGACTGTTCGTCTGCGACTTTATCGGGTAATTCCGCAGCGAACGCTTCCATTACAGACTTTCTTCCCGAATATTGATAATCGCGTAAATCGTTGCCGCTTTCGTCTTTTCTCGAAAAATACGTCGGTTCTACAGGAATAAGGCTGTCTCCGCATTTTAGATAAAAACGCGTGAAATACTTGTCTTGTCCATCTTGAAGGTAAGTTCCCTTCTTCTTAAATAATTCTACTTGCATAAAATGCTCCTTCGGCTTTTCGCCATAAAAAATTTATTTACAATACCTAAACGGTTTTGTATCGAATATATCCCGTTTTACGCTTGGGAGCGGGGCGATATTTATATAGCCCGTCGCCCGCGGACTTAATCATAACTTTTCTT
>CAZNWP010000114.1:0-2909 GCA_964576995.1 uncultured Christensenella sp.
ACTTTGACTTCGACTCTGCCGCCCTTAGTAAACTCGTACGCTTTACCCGATATAACGGAGACGTAACCTTTCATTTTGCCGTCTCTTATTATCGGCGCGTGCATCGTTGCGATTTTCTTGCCGTACAAAGCGCGGAACGCTTCTACCGTCGCGACGTAATCCGCGTTTTCTTTATCTATACCGTTTACGAAAATCATAAGAGGTATATGATTGTTTAAACAATATTCCGCTGCCTTTTCCGCACCGACGGACACTTGCCCGTTCGCCTCCGCGACGAGTACCGCGGAACCCACCGCGCGCATCGCTTCTTCAAACTCGCCCTCGAAATCGAAAAAACCGGGAACGTCCACGACGTTTATCTTAACGCCTTCCCATTCGGTGAAAGCGCAACCGAGCGACAAGGATATTCCTCTCGCGAGTTCTTGCTCGTCGAAGTCCATTACGGTGTTCTTGTCGGCGGTAGTGCCTAATCTGTCCGTACTTTTACCGTTAAATAATATCGCTTCCGCAAGCGAAGTCTTACCCTCGCCGCTATGACCGATAATCGCTACGTTTCTGACGTCTTTTGCATTGATTTTGCCCATTATTAAGTTTCCCCCATATAATCTCGTTTGCTTTTTGCAAACTCTATGATAACAGTATACTATACGTTTGCGGATTTTTCAAGGGGTTTTAAAAAATTTTTTTAATTTTTTCGATTTTTTTTAGTAATCGCCGAGATCGATTCTGTTAAAAGGCTCTAAACCGTCGTTTTTGGGCGGACAAGGCGGAATCGGCGCGCAAGGATCGCACGCCCCGCACGGTTTTTTCGGAGGCGCGGGAGGTTTCGGCGGAACTTTCGGCGGATTAAGATCGACGCTCGTTTCGCACGTCTCGCCACACTTGACGTCTACGAGTATGACGTCGCCGCCGATTTTTAATATATCGCGTTCGGGAATAAACAATACGTTTCTGTCGAAACGCTTAAAAAACCACTTTCTTTTTCCGAGCGGAACGGTTATCCCCGTAAGCGTGCCTTTCGGGAAAGATATAGAAAGATCGGTGATTTTTCCGAAACACTTGCCGTCGGCTACGTTTACAACGTCTCTTTTACTCAATTGTTTGAAAGACAAAACCATAATACTATATATATTATGACCGCCGCAAATAAGTTATTCCGCGTTAAAATTACTCGCGCTCGCGTTTCACTTCCGCTTTAACTAAATCATTGCCGTCGTAAATCAAATGATAATCTTTATATTCGCCCGACTTAATATCGCTTAAAAACACGCGCAAGTCGTCGATAACTCCATCGTTTCTCTCGTCTAAGACCCAGTCGATATCGCAAAAATCAACGACGCCCTCGTCCGTCTTTTTAGGAAAAGCCGATATATCGAAGTCGTCCGACAACGTCGCTAAATACGCGTAACCGATTTCGTCGTCGTAATTCCAAGTGAATTCCGAGATTAGTTTAACCTCTTCGACGGTTATCCCGCTTTCCTCTTTTATCTCGCGCATCGCGCAAGCCTCGATAGTTTCTCCGTCGTTAAGATGACCTCCGACGGCGTTCCATCTTCCCATAAACGGCGGTTTTACGCGGTTTATCATAAGCAATTTATCTTTATAAATAACGAAACAAAGAGTTGCCTTTCTGCACATAATTAACTTCCTTTCCGTTAGAAATTTTAGGCTCGTCCAAAACGGACGAGCCGAGAGTTTTATTCCGACCTTAACGCCACGACGGGATCTTTTTTAGCCGCCGCACCCGCGGGAATAAGTCCCGCAACGAGCGTCAACGCGACGCTTATTCCGACCATCGCGAGAGCCGCGAACGGATTAAGCACGGCGAGCGTTCCCACCGCGGGTATAAGCGATTTTAACAACGCGTTTATCGGTATACTAAGCAGATACGTAACCGCCACGCCGAACGCGCCCGAGAACAAGCCTATCAAAAAGGTTTCCGCGTTAAACACGTTGGATATTTCGCGCTTGGACGCGCCGAGCGCGCGCAACACGCCTATTTCTTTCGTTCGTTCCACGACGGATATGTACGTTATTATACCTATCATCACACTGGACACGACTAACGATATAGACGTAAACGCCACGAGAACGTAAGTTACCGCGTCCACCATCGTGGTAAGCATTCCGAACATCATACTCATCATATCCGAGTAGGCTATATAATCTTTGTCGCTTTCTTCTTTGCCGGCGTTCCACGCGTCAACGTACGCTTTTATCTTTTCTTTGCTTTCGAAGTCTTTCGCGTACACGTTTATTTGCGACGGCGTGTCTTTGCCCGCAAGTTGGCGAAGCGTGTAATTTACGGTCGACGAAGCAACGCCCGTCAACACGGAAATTATTCCGCCGTTACTTGCGCAATCCCTCGCTATCTCGCTGTCGACATTTTGCCTTATAACCTTTTCGGTAAGCGCGGGGGAATAATTTATGCCCGCGCTAAGTATTCCGTTGGAATTTTCTTTTCCTCTTAGTATTCCGACAACTTCTATTTCCTCTAATTTGGTTCTATCGGCGGTAGTGTTAATCGAATACTGTCCCGCGTTTTTAGTAAATATTTTATCGTTGGTTGCAAGGTAATATTTTTTACCGAGCATATCTTCGAGCGGAATCGTTTCGGGAAGTTCCGCCCCGTCTAAACCCTCAAAATAAAAGGTATTGTTTTCAGCATCGTAACCGCCCGAAATATAGCCTAAAAGCATAAGCGTAATGTCGTGTATGCGGTTATAATTATCGACGACCAAAACGACCTTGTTGGCGTTTGCTTCGTTAAACTCGGGAAGCGTTCCGTATAACACGTCGTACTGCTCCAATACGAGATCTCTGTTCGGCATCTCGGTAAGCGTGGGTATGTACTGCCTGACGAATCCCGTGCTTATACCCATCGCCGATTTAAGTTGCTCTTCGAAAGA
>CAZNWP010000115.1:0-2817 GCA_964576995.1 uncultured Christensenella sp.
TCCACGACACCGTTCACGAAATGGCGAGAGACGAAGCGCGCCACGGCAAAGCGTTCGCGGGACTTTTGAAGAGATATTTTAATAAATAACTTATGGAAAATCGTATAATTTGCAATTGTAAACGCGTTTCTTTCGCGGACGTAGAAGCCGTTCTCGAAAAGGGCAAGGCTTTCTCCGACGTCGAAAAAGCGTTCGATGACGTTCAACGCGTAACGCACTGTTCTACGGGTTGCGGCGGTTGCCACGACGCTATTATGCGCGCGATATCGGAAATTATGATGAAACAATAGGAGAATAAGAAATGAAATACGTATGTCCCTGCGGGTACGTTTACGACGAAGAACTCGGCGACCCCGAAAACGGAATTGCGGCGGGTACGGCGTGGAACGACGTCGACGAAAGTTTTTTGTGCCCGATATGCGGTTTAGCCAAAGACGCTTTCGAAGCGGAATAATCTCGCATAATAAACGTTTAATAATTAAGTTAAAAGCGTTAATAACGCAATAAAAAGAATTTTACGCCCGCGGACGAATCGTCCGCGGGCGTAGAAAAATTTAAAAAATATCGGCAAGTCTCGTAAAGGCTTGCCGAGTATTAGTGGTGTACCCGCCGAGACTCGAACTCGGAACAATGCCGTCGGAGGGCATCGTTTTATCCAATTAGACTACGGATACGAATTCCGCCGACGAAAACCGTTGCGGCGGAAATATATAACGTGTTATTCTTGTTCTTCCGCGCGGTTTACCGTTACTTTTACTTGAAGAATACGTTTTACGGTAGACTTCGTTATCTCAAAGTCGAGATTTAAGTAATTAACCTTTTTGCCCGCGTGCGGAATTTCGCCTAAATATTCTATAAGCCAACCGGAAAGCGTTGCCGCCTCGAAGTTGTCTTTCTCGTCTTTTATGCCGAAGAATTCAAACGCGTCGGAAAGGGGAGCGTTGCCGTCAACGAGGAAGCAATCGTCGGAAACGCGCTTGAAGTAATCGACTTCTTCGTCGTGTTCGTCCCAAATCTCGCCAACCAATTCTTCTAAAATATCTTCTAACGTAACGAGTCCCAAAGTCCCGCCGTACTCGTCTAACACGACGGCGATATGAACTTTCTTTTTTTGTAACTGTTTAAGCAGTTTAGAGATTTTAACGTGTTCCGTCGTATAAAAAGCGTTTTGCATAATATCGTCCACGTTTTTTTTGCCGTTAAGAAACGCGTTGAAAAAATCTTTTTCGTGTATCGTGCCGATTATCGTGTCGATAGAGTCTTTATACACGGGAACGCGCGAATAACCTTCCGTCTCGAAAACCTTTTTAATCTCTTCCATAGAAGAAGAAATTTCAACGCCGACGACGTTCACTCTCGGAACGAGAATATCTCCGACTTCTAAGTCGTCAAATTCTATAACCGAACGTATAAGACGCGTTTCGTCGTTACGGAGAGTACCGTCCTCTTCCGCTTCTTCGACGACGGTCATAATTTCGTCCTCGGTAATTTTATCGTCGGGAGCGGCTCGGAAAATCTTAGATATAAGCCACTTAAACCCGCCGAAAATAAAGTGGAACGGGTACAAGACGTAATAGAAAAAACGTACGGCGGGGTATAACGCCATAGCAAGTTTTTCGGAAAAAGTTTTGGCTATGTATTTCGGGGTGATTTCGCCGAAAATAAGAACGACCGCGGTAATCGCTACGGTAGATACGAGCGAGTAATTCGCGCCGTCGCGCAAAATTCTTTGAAAGAACAAAACGGAAAGCGTAGACGCCGTTAAATTGACGATGTTGTTTCCGACTAGAAGAACGCTAATCAGTTTGTCGTACTTGTTTTCAGCAAGATCTAAAACTTGTTTCGCGCGTTTGTTGCCGTTACCCGCGAGGGTGCGCAACTTGATTTTGCTCGCGCTCGTGAAAGCCGTTTCCGTCGCCGAGAAGAAACCCGAGAGAATAACCAAAACGATCAGCGCGATAAGAATGCCGATAGGAAAAGATGTGTCCGATAAAGGAACGGGGGCGTCGCCCATAGTTGTAAAAAACCTCCATAGATCGCATAATTAGTATATGCGAGTATTAATATTATGATAATAAGTATATATCGTTTTTAATAAAAAATCAAGTAAAATGAAGTAATCTCACGTTAAACGGGGGATATTTTTTGAAAATTTCGTGAAGAAAGAGCGTTTCGGCGAAAAAAATTATTTTTTTTGAAAAAAACCTTTTAAAAACAGTTTACTTTTTTGATTTATATATGTATAATTACTGCAACGATAAGTAGCAATATCGAAAAATAGCAAATATATATGTTATATGGAGAAGGATTTATGGCAGACGAATACGTAAAATGCCCCAGATGCGATTTGAATTATATGAAGAAAGGCGAAGAATACTGCGACGTGTGTAAAGCGGAACTTAAAAAAGGTCCGCAACTCGTTTTTGCTATCGACGACGATATGGACGAAGTAGTCGATCTTTGCCCGCGTTGTCATCATAATTACATTAAGCAGGGCGAGACGATGTGCGAAGAGTGTTTGAAAGAACTCGAACGCGAAGAGACGCGCGACGAACTGAACGACGACTCTTGGAAAGAGTTCTTGGACGATACCGAAGAAGAGGAAGAAGAGGACGAAGAAATGCTATCACTCGACAAACTCGCGAAAGAAGAGGGCGACGAACTGTTCGATGACGAAGAAGAGGATGAAGAGGATATAATAAATAACGACGATGACGACGACTTCGATATACCCGACATCGACGAAAGCGATTTCGAGGACGACGAGGAGGATGAGGTCGACGAGGACTACGACGACGAGGAAGAAGAGGACGACGA
>CAZNWP010000116.1:0-2795 GCA_964576995.1 uncultured Christensenella sp.
TAGCGGCAAAATCCGCAGACTAAAAAAATTAACGCTTTACCCCTTCCGCCGTGTTTGCGGAAGGGCAAAGGCAAAAAGGTTACGTACGAGAATTGTATTACGACCGTTGCGAGGAGCGCGGCGGACAATCCCGAAAAACAAAGCAAACTAAGAGAGCCTCGATACTCGTGGCAATTATAAGGAGATTAAAATGAAGAAAATCGAAAATGGAAAAGCGGTTGATTTGAAAATCGCGTATATCGGCGGAGGCAGTCGAGGTTGGGCGAGAGGGCTCATGAGCGATCTTGCCTTAGAAGAAAGGTTATCCGGCGAAGTTTATCTTTACGACATCGACTTCGAAGCGGCTAAAGACAACGAGATTATCGGAAATAAGATAAACGCGCTTAAAGACAATAAAACCGATTGGAATTATAAAGCGGTAAAAACCGCGGAAGAAGCGATGACGGGTGCGGACTTCGTAGTTATATCTATACTTCCCGCAACGTTCGACGAAATGTCTTCCGACGTGCATACGCCCGAAAAATACGGTATTTATCAATCCGTCGGCGACACGGTTGGCCCCGGCGGTATCGTTAGGGCGATGCGTACCATTCCGATGTACAAAGTGATCGCGGAAAATATTAAAAAGTATTGCCCCGACGCGTGGGTTATCAACTACACCAATCCTATGACGGTTTGCACGAGAACGCTTTACGAGGTTTTCCCCGAAATTAAGGCGTTCGGGTGTTGCCACGAGGTTTTCGGTACGCAAGAATTTATCGCTAACGTGTTCAAAGAGTATACCGGTATTTATCCCGAAAGACACGAGATTCTCGCAAACGTCGTCGGTATAAACCACTTTACGTGGATGAATAGAATCAAATGTCGCGGAGTTGACGTTATGCCTATGATGACGGAATACGCTCATACCCATAAAGACGGTATGGCTTCCGCATCGTGGAATTGGATGAATAAAAACTTTACGTCGAATCAAGCGGTTAAACTCGATTTAATGAGAAGATACGGCATACTTGCCGCCGCAGGCGATAGACATTTGGCGGAATTTTGCCCCGGCGGGTGGTACCTTAAAAATCCCGAAACGGTCGCGGATTATAAGTTTAAACTTACCACCGTTCAGTGGAGAAAAGACGCGCAACAAATGCAGATTAAAGAAAGTAAAGAACTCGTTGCGGGCGTTAAAGAACCCGAAATCAAACCTACGGGTGAAGAAGGCGTTCATCAGATGGTTGCGCTTTGCGGGCTTGACTCCTACGTTACTAACGTCAACCTTCCCAATAAAGGTCAAATATCGAGCCTTCCGCTCGGTGCAGTCGTGGAAACTAACGCGTATTTTTCGGGCGATAGCGTAGAACCTGTTTTCTCAGGCGCGATACAAAACGACGTCAATAGCCTTGTTATTCGCCACGTGTATAATCAAGAAGAAGTTGTTAAAGAAACGCTTAAAGGCGATTATAACGGTGTGTTCCGCGCGTTCGTCAACGATCCGAACGTTCAATTGCCGTTAGATAAAGCGAGAGAATTATTCAACGAAATGCTTGAAAATACTAAACAATATTTGCCGTATTACGATAAATACGTTAAATCGTTATAAAATCGGGCGCGGTGAACCGACGAAACGTTGCCTTGTCGATAAGATAATCTCGGCAACGTTTTGCTTTAACCGATACGGCGTGGCCGTCGCGCAAAAAATACAAACGAAAAAAAGGGGGTAATATGGGAAAGACGCTCGCTTCTAATTATGATTATTATTATATTCGCGAACATTCGTATACCAATCTTATTACGTCGAGCCGAAACGTTATGCACGGGCATACTTTTTGGGAATTCGCCGTATGCCTTTCAGGAGAATACCAGAACGATATCGACGGTAAGCAGTTGTTTTTAAGAGCGGGCAACGTTTGTCTTATGCGCCCCGAGGACGTTCATAATCCGCATAATTATAAAAAGGGGCATTTGCATAGAGATATCTACGTTCCGGAAGAAAAAATGAAACGTATATGCGACGCGTTCGATTTGGAATTGTTCGACAGGTTAAAGTCGGAACCGTTACAAATAAATTTTTATATCGGCAAATACGAACTTGATACGATTGCTAAAGATTTAGATTATCTCGGCGTCGTTCAAAACGAAAAAAGTCTCGAATGCGATATGCTTTTATCAACCGTCGTTTCATATATTATCGGTTTGTGGATTAAAAAGAGCAACTCAAAAAGTAATATTCCGGAAGAGATTGTTTCTTTGGTTAATAAAATCGACGGAGGTGCGTTTTTAAATAATTCCATAAAAGATATCGTTGGTATGACGTATTATTCTCACGCTTACCTTTGCAAACTTTTTAAAAAATATATGGGAATGTCTTTGCTCGATTACGTTATTAAATGTAAAATGGAATACGCTATGCACTTGCTTTCCGATCCTAAGTTGAGAATTATAGATATTTCGAATATGCTCGGATACGACGTGCCGAGTAGTTTTGTAAACGCTTTCAAAAAACGTTATAAAGCCTCTCCCAACGCTATGCGCAAAGAATTGTTAAAAGAAGTAAATTCCGATTAGTCCTTCCGATTTTTATCGGTAAGGCAATTTGTATCTCCAAGTAAAGAGAGAACGTTTACGCGTTCTCTTTTTTGCTATAATAGGGACTACGTCGCAGGTCTTTTTGTAATATCCGTCGAGTTACAAATCGGATTTTTGGAAGCGTTTTCGCGCGAGGGTGGTCTTGAATTTGTCTTATAGAGTGAAAACGGATTGAAGAGAGCCGAACACGTTAATTAGTCTATGAGCGAGGGGATTCG
>CAZNWP010000117.1:0-2783 GCA_964576995.1 uncultured Christensenella sp.
CAATCGACTTTAACGCGCCGTGCTCGTCGGTAACGCAATCGGCGAATTTATCGCATATAAGAGCGTCCTCTTTCGCGCCCGCAAGAATCGTTTCTTTGGCGTCGCTCTCCGCGTTTTCGCCCGACAAAACGACCGCCACGAAAACACAGTCTTTGCCGTCTACCGCGATCATGCCGTGGGGCGTGGACGAGTTATAGTATATACTGTCGCCTTCGCAAAGCACTTCGGTATGTTCGCCGACCTGAACTTTCAACTTACCTTCGAGCACGAGATCGAACTCTTGTCCGCTATGCTTGGTGAGGTGAATAGGTTTATTTAAAAGTTCGGGACGGTATTCGTAACGTACCCAATAAGGTTCAGACAGTTTGCCGCGGAATTTAGGCGCGAGCGAAGAAACGCTGATGCCCTTTTCTTTTGCCGTCTGTTCGCCGCAACCGCGACGGGTTACGGTATAAGACGAAAGGCGCGGACTGCTACCCTCTAAAAGTTCGGTAAGTTCGATACCGAACGCGAGCGCGCATTTATGCACGAAGGTGAAGGGAAGATCCGCTTCCGCGTTCTCGTATTTAACGTAGTCGGCTTCCGAGACTTCGGTTTTTTCCGCCATCTCGCGCTCCGACCAACCGTATACGCTGCGCATCTCTTTTATTCTCGACGCGACTTCGTTAAGTTCGTTTACGGAAGAATTAGTTTTCATATTATATCTCCTTAAATGTCAAAATCAAAATAAAAAAACGTCCCAAAGAATAATTCTTTGAGACGAAAAATTTCCGCGGTACCACTCAAATTGCGTTTTCTTAACGCCGCTCTTCGGATTCCAACAAATCCTATGCCGTAACGTGGCAAGACGGGAACGATTACTTTTTAATATAATTTTACCGTTCCGGCTCGGAAGTGATAGAAATAAGCGTGATCTTTATCGACTTGCACCACCCGTCGACTCTCTGAAAAAATCGTATCGCCATTCCGTCTTCGTCATAGCCTTTGATTAAATTGCGAATTTATCATAACACTTTCTTAAATGCTTGTCAAGCGTTTTTTCGCCGCGTTGAAAAATTTTTTTAATTTTTTTTAAACGGAAAATTTGCGAGGCAAAAACCCGATAAACGACGGAAAGCGACGTTATTTGCGCTATACGCCCGCTTTCGCGCTTGACAATCCCTTTCAAAAATACTACAATATATTAAACTATAAACGAATAAAGGATTAACTTATTATGCTTAAAGGTAAAAAACTGTACGATTTTGCCGAACTCGTTTTACGACTCGGCGTAAACATTCAAAAAGGACAAGGACTTGAAATAATCTGCCCCGTCGAAAAAAGCGACGTTGCCGCCGCCATCTCGGAAAAAGCCTACGAACTCGGCGCGAAAATAGTAAGCGTTCGTTGGTCGTGCGAGAAAACCGACAGAATAAATTATCTGTACGCGGAAAAAGCCGCGCTCGAAGATATTCCCGCTTGGTACGTCGACAGTAAAAACTATCTCGTTAAAAAAGGTTTTTGCTACGTCGCGATAGCCGCGGAAGATCCGTCCGCGTTTAAGGACGTTCCGTCCGACAAAATAGCGGCAGCCGAAATTGCGAAAAGCAAACTCTTAAAAAGTTTTTCCGCAAAGGTTATGAACAACGAAATACGTTGGTGCGTCGTCTCCGTTCCCACGGAAAACTGGGCGAAGCAAGTTTTCCCCGACGCAACCGATCCGCAAGCGGAACTCTCGCTCGCGATTGAAAAAACTATGCGCTTAGACGCCGCCGATCCCGTTCTCGCTTGGGAAAAACACGTCGAAACGCTGGATCGCAGAGCCGCGTTTTTAAACGGCAAAAACTTCGAATACCTCCGTTATAAAAACGGCAAAGGTACGGATATTACCGTAGGTCTCGCCTTAAACCACGTGTGGATTTCCGCACGCGAAAAAGGCAAAGACGGCGTACCGTTTATCGCGAATATGCCGACGGAAGAAGTTTTCACCGCCCCGCACAGAAAGAAAATTAACGGCGTAGTCAAGTCCGCTCTGCCCCTTATATATAACGGTCAAACGGTAGACGGCTTTTCGCTTACCTTTAAAAACGGTAAAGTCGCAGACTATTCCACGGAGAAGGGCGCGGAAGTTTTAGAACACTTATTAAAAACCGACGACGGAATACTCTCACTCGGCGAAGTCGCGCTTATCGGAAAAAACTCGCCTATCGCGCAAAGCAAAATTCTCTTTTACAACACGCTGTTCGACGAGAACGCAAGTTGCCACTTTGCGCTCGGAAAAGGCTATCCCTCCACCGTTAAAGGCGGCGACGGAATGACTATAAAAGAATTGAAATCTCTCGGCGTAAACGATTCCGTCGAACACGTCGACTTTATGATAGGAACCGACGATTTATCTATTACGGGAATCGGCTTCGACAAATCGGAAACGCCGATATTCGTCGACGGAGAATGGGTTATTTAATCGGGTTTTCGCCGATAATTTTACGCGGCGGAAGGCTATTGCCTTCCGCCGCGTAGACTTTTACATATTATCTCGCGTTATTCGGTTTCCAATCGCCCGTCTAAGCACACGACCGTAACCGTACCGCCGTCCGACCAATCGGAAGATTTCTCTATTTCGTCCCATTGATCCTTCGTTCCGTCGTAGGTTATTTCGACGGAACAATTCCAAAATACTTTTCCGCCGATTTCCTTAACGCTTACGGGCAAAGTTATCGAAGTCAGTTCCGTACAGTTATAAAACGCTCCGTCGGCTATATTCTCGACGGCATCAGAAAGCGTTACCGACGTTATACCCGTGC
>CAZNWP010000118.1:0-2756 GCA_964576995.1 uncultured Christensenella sp.
GCTTTTATTCTAAGCCTCGTCGCAATAGCGTTTATCGGGTTTTCCGCGTACTTGTTCAGCGTAAACGCCTCCGTCGTTTTCGAAGAACTTACTTTTGAAGAGACGTACGAAATCAATTCTAAATTGTCTTTGCCTAGCGGTTTTTTCACCGCAGACGGACAAAGACACGAAGCGAAAAACGCAACAATTACCTATCCGAGCGGCGAAAAGAAAAAAGCGTCTACCTTCATTCTTGACGAAGCGGGTTTGTATACTGTTGAATATCGCGCGGATATCGACGGAAAAGTTCATAAGAAGAACTACACTTTTAAAGTAATGCAGCGTTCTTATGATTTTGAAAACGCCGTTTACGACACGGAAAAAGGTTGTCTTTCAGTTATTTTCGATGCGTCGAACAAAGCGATAACTTTTTCACAACCGATAGATTTATCTGGGCTTACCGAGGAAACGTTGTTTTTAAGTGTGGACGTTCATCCGTTCGACGCTAAAAATATCTCTTGTTCGAATTTCATCGTAACGCTTACGGATGTTTACGATTCCGAAAACGTCGTAAGAATTATAATGAATATGCACAACGCTTATAGATCTTACGGCGTCGTTTATCATCAAGCGGCTTACGGCGAACAACCGTATAAAGGCGTTGAGGACGGTGTTTACGGCGGCAAATTATGGACTAATTCTGGATACGGCACCGCATGCGTTCAAGACAAGTGCCAATATTATCTTAATTACGAAGAGAAAACCGCATATGCGGGGTTATGCGTTTACAAGGGTTACGGAAAAGGCTTGATATGCGATTTTGACGATCAGAGTTTCTTTGACGAGCCTTGGAAAGGGTTTGTCGATGGAACCGCATATCTCACTATCGAAGTCGGCGGAATTGCTTCTTCGGAAGTAAGAGTCGATTTAATAGACGTTTACGGAATGGATCTTTCTAAGAACGAATACGTGATAAGCGAAGGAACGCCTCGTATTGCCGTGAATACGGAGAGTTACGACGAAAAGATTCTTCCTCCCGCCGTTTGCGGAGAAAAGTATAAAGCGTTTGATGCCGTTGCTTATAACGGTAGATACGCGAAAAATATCACCCCCGTCGTCTACTACGCTTACGGAACTAAATCGGAAGTTAATTTAGACGTCGATTCCGACGGCTACTTCAAAACCGATTACGTGGGCGAGTATACGATGGTATACGAAACCGTTTCTCCCTTTGGAAATAAATTTACTAAGACCGTTTCCGTACATTGCAAGAAAACCGCCGACGCGTTAGCCGTGAATTTTGCGGATTCGCTTCCGACGGAAATTTATACGGGAGAAGAAATTGCTCTTCCGGAAACAGTCGCGTTAAACGGTATAGGCGAAAGTTCGGTGAAAGTCGATGCTTTATTAAACGGACTTATCGTGGATCTTGAAAAAGATAAAGACGGCAATTACGTTTACACTCCGAACGCGGGCGGTAAACTCAAAATAACGCTTACGGCTATCGACTTTATTTGCAGAACTATTACGCGTGAATACGAAATAACCGTCGTCGCAAGAGACACGGATATCGTTAAACCCGTTACAATGCCTAAATATGCTTTCGACGGGTACGCTTTCGAATTGCCTTCAACGACTGCGTATAATTACGCGATGGGCAAAAACGTTTCCGTTGAAATATGGGTTACCGATGCGTCGGGCGAAAGAAAATTAACGAACAATCTTTACACTCCATCGGTAAATAATTCTATGGATAAAATCCGCGTCGAGTATAAAACGGCTAAAAGCACGCTCGCTTACGATATTCCTGTAATAAAGGCGGGTGAAGGTTTGAGTACAACGCTCGATATGTCCGCGTTTTTCGTCGAAAAAGACGCGATGAAAACCGCAACCGCCGAGGGTATAAGATTTGCTACTCAACAAAACGGTGCGACCATCGAATTTGCAAATAAATTACTTGCCGACGGCTTCTCGTTTTCGTTGAATGTAGACGAAAATAACAACGGGTTCGATCGTTTCGACGTATATTTGACGGATAGCGTAAACGATATGCAAACGGTAAAATTGACTTTTGCTAAAAATAAAGACGCGTCTATTTTATACGTAAACGACAGCGAACGTGGAACGCTCGTTTCGTTCAGTTTTACGGGAAAGAGCACGAGCAGTTTTGCTATAAACTTTTCGAATTTCCAAAAAACGGTGGACGTAGACGGCAAGACCGTTTCTATTCTTACCGACATGGAAGGCAACGCGTTTAACGGGTTCGAATCCGAATACGTATACTGTTTGTTCGCGTTTGGTAACGTTAAAGGAAGTTCTGCCATCGAAATGCTTAAAATCGGCGGACAAGTTCTTGGAAACGCTCGCGAAGAATTTATTAAACCCTCCGTTTATTTAAGTTCTTACGGCGGCGTTTATAAAGCGGGAGACGAATACGAATTGTGCAAGGTATACGCGGGCGACACTTTATCGACTTACGTTACGGTAAAATATACCTTTACCGCGCCAGACGGTAATCCCGTTACGGCAAAAGACGGAACATCTATTGAAGACGTCGACGGTAAAACCGCTTATACGGTAGTCTTGTCTCAAAAGGGCGAGTATAAGTTTAACCTTAAAGCGACGGACCAAAACGGCAACGTTTACAATAAGAGTTATAAAGTAGTAGTTCGCGATTCCGTTGCTCCGACGATAAATGCAAATCTTACCGATACGGAAATAGAGCAAAACAAATCTCTTAAAGTGTCTGACGTCGAATTTTTGGACGACTCGGGTAC
>CAZNWP010000119.1:0-2751 GCA_964576995.1 uncultured Christensenella sp.
TTACGGCGGACTTTTTTGATAATAATTTTTCATTTTCCCACTTAGGATTTTATTTACACAAAAAAAACGAGATTTAATCAATCTCGTCTTTTTACGTCTATACAAATATTTTGTAAAAACAAGCCCGGTTCTACCGTGTAAACGTTTATCTTGTTTACCGAGAGCGCTTTATAATAAAGTCTTTCGTAGTCAACTTAAAATCAACGCTGCCTTTTTCGTGTTAAATTAAATTAGTCGAGGCGTTTAAGGTCCATTGGATAAAGAAAGGCGATTTTTTCTTAAAATCATCACCGTATCCGTAGTAATCCAAAAGTTTCTCTTCCAATTCGGGAATAGAATCTATTTCCCCGTTGACGTAACTTTCTAAACGTTCACGACAAGACTTCATACGTTGCATTAAACCGCCCAAACGCAAATCTTGAACGTCGAATCCTTGCGGTTTATTCTCTCTGAACCACAAATCCTTAAAGGCGGAATAAAACTCTTTTATGTCTCTTTCGACCTTTTTGTAATCTATAATCAACTCTCTGAGCGCGTTTTTATCGGCGTTTTGATAGAATCGTCTCGTACGTATGCCCAAATCGTTTTTGACGGCAAGTACGTTACAAAGTTTTTGCATGGACTTAAAAATATACCCGTACTTACTGTGCTTTGAATATTTAGCGAAACGTTTCGCGCAATTTACGTAATGACGATAAAACTCGCCTTCCGTTATCGTGGAATCCAAATAGCCGTTAAACGGATCGCTATATAACATTGCCTTGCTTATAATGCTATAATTCGCCGCTTCTCCGTAATTAACCATATCGGGCACGTCTAAAGCCATAAACTCGTCGAATTTTTCACCCGTTATACGGTAAAACTCGTCTTTAATCACGCTCATGCTCGTTTCGCCGTCGTAAAATCTTTTAATAGCGTAAAGAGACGGAAGCATAGCGTAGAAAGAACCTTCTTTACCGTTATCGCCCCACATAGTTATAAAAATATTATCGATGTTAAATTCCTTGCACGCTTTCATAGCGGGCAACATCGTTTCGAGCGAATGGTGATTGCTCGGAACGAAACCTTTCCAAGACCACGCCCCGCCCGCGAACCATAACTCGTTATCGAGTTGTTTATGCGTTTTTATCATCGCGCGGTACGTATTAATATCAACGTTATAATAATCCCAGTAGGCCAACTTAACGTCGCGCGGCGTTTTATCTATTATTTCTTGCGGCAAAACACCGACTTCTTTCATATAATAATCACCGTTATTTATCAAACGGAAGAACATATCCGACCAAATCATCGGCTTCAAGCCGTATTTTTTAGCAATTTCGACGACTTTATCTAAATGTTTAAGCAAAATATCACAACGATTGTTATAGCCGTGCTTGTCAAGATATTTGCCTAGTCCTAAAAAATGCGCCTCATCCATACCGATATGAATCAAAGACGACGTAAAACATTTACGAATAGTCTTAAAAATATTCTCGATTAACTGATACGTTCTGTCATCGTCTACTAGTAAGATGTCCCCCGTATCGTTAATGGGCTTATACGGACCCCAACGGAAAATCTGATTGAGGTGCGCAAGCGTCTGTACGCAAGGAATTACTTCTACGCCGATAGAATTACAATAAGCGACGATATCGCGAATTTCGTCTTGCGAATATCTGCCGCGCATATATCCGAAGTACGGTTCGTCGTCCACTTCGAACGTGTCCTCGGTATACAACTGAATCATATTATATCCGAATTTTGAAATCGTCGCGGCGAAATTTTTTACCTGTTCGGGTTTCATTACGCCGTTTCTCGACATATCAAGCATAACACCAAAATACTTTTTTATCGTTATTACTCATTTTAATCTTGTTTTTACTCCTTATTTTAATCTTTTTTTTGTCAATTTGTTAGGACCATTCTTGATCAATCGGCGAAAACTCCGCAACGACGGTAACGTTTCCGACGGTCGTGTAAACGCCGCTCGTCAAGTACGTTTCCGTTCCCGAAATTTTCCAACCTTTAAATACGAGCGTAACCGCTCCGGATATTTGCGGCGCGTTCGCTACGGTAAACTCCGCGTCGAACGTAACCGTTTGCGACTGTTTTTCAAGCGTAACCGTATACGAGTTTTCGAGTCTGCCGTCGTACGTGTAAGTTACGGTATACTCGTTGGGCTTTTCCACCGCGTTGACGACGACGTCTTTAGTAATATTAGAAAAGTCGGTAATATCCCAAGCGACTGTATAACCCGCCTTTTCAACGGGAGACGGAATATCTTTAAGAGACGTTCCTATCTCCGCTTCTCTGACGACGTCCGCTTGTCCGTTTTGCTTGAACGTTACGCTTGCTTTATCGGACGACTTGCCGCAGCCCGCCATGATTAACGTTAACGCAACTAATAAACATAAAAGTGATTTTATAATTTTTTTCATTGTGTTACTCCTTATTTATAAAAATCCTTGCGTTGCGAAATTTTCCGCAACGATAAATTGAGTCGTCCCGAAACAGGTACTTGCGTACGGCGGTAAGGGCTGTAATTATGCGTTAATAAACGTTTCGAGACAACTTCAATCTATTAAAACTACGCTTCCGTATTACTTCCGAAACCGCGTTCCTCAAAATCGTCCGATATAAATACACCGTTATCCGAAATTAATATTAAGAACCCGGGGTCTTTTTCTCCGGCGAATATTACGAGATTTCTCGGTGCGATAAGCGCGGCTAAATCTTGCATTTCAAAATATTGATACGCTCTCGGAATAT
>CAZNWP010000120.1:0-2737 GCA_964576995.1 uncultured Christensenella sp.
CGCAAGAATACGTTCCGTTATACTGCGACGGATAATACACGAGTTTGTGCATAAACCTCTGACGGTAACGTTGCATTTGCGTGGTTCTCGAATTTGCCGCCGCCATCTGCGTGAAGTCGGAATACATACAAGAATCCCAACATCTAAATCTGTTTATACCGTCGTTCGTTTTGAAATCGCGAATATCGAAGCACTGGCAAGTCGGACATACGAAAGTGCACGCGCCGCACCCTAAACACGCTTCTGACAATTCCTGCCACACGGGAAGATTAAACAACTCGTTTAAGTTTTCGGGTTTGAATTTAGAAAGGTCGATATGCGAATACGGAAGTTTTTCTATAATCTCGCGCGTCGCTTTTTTCATTTCGTCGACTTTCTTGCCGTCGTCCGCTACGGAAAATTCTTTTATAAGATCTAAAAGTTTTTCGCCTTTTTCGGTGTTCGCGTTAAGGTATAAATACTCGTCGTCGAGCCAACCCGTCGCGTCGCCTTTGGGTTCTGCCGAGTCTATGCCGAAAGCGTTGCAAAAACAACTCGTTTCGGGTTTAGAGCAAGCGAGCGTAACTATCGTTGCCGCTTCTCTTCTCGCCTTATAGAACGTGTCTACCGGTTCTTGCAAAAATACGTTGTCGAGAATAGAGAAAGACGCAAAGTCGCAAGCGCGCACGCCGAACAACACGAAGTCGTCCTTTTCTTCTCTTATATCGTTTATCTCGATATTTTTGCCCGAAACTTTGAATTTCATCATCGTTTCGCTTTGCGGGAAGAAAAAGTCCTTCGCGCTCTTTACGGTTTTCAACGTGTCGAGAGAAACTTCCGCGCCGTCCTCGTATTTGCCGTAATTGACTTCCCCCGCTTTTTTTACGGGTAAGAACAAATCCGAGGAAGCGGATATTTTCGCGAACGCGTCGTTTAATTTATTTCTTAAAATTTTAATCATACGGTTACCTCGCTTACTGTTTTACGGCGTCTGCCGCGGCGTTGGGTTCAACGTCGTCCGTGGTGAACTGCGTGAGCGGAGTTTTACCTTCCGTCTCTTCGCCCGCTTGGAAATCGCCGTAAAGCGCGTCGACGTCCTTTATGAATTTTCTGTTAAGCAAATGTAGCGGTATGCCTTGCGGACACACTCTCGAACATTCGCCGCAATCGGTGCATCTGCCCGCGACGTGGAAAGCGCGAATAACGTGGAATAATTGTTCTTCGAAACTTACGTCGTTGGCTTTCGCCGCTACGCCCGATTGAGGGTTGTCGAACACGCATTTAACGCACGAACACGCGGGACACACGTTTCTGCACGCGTTGCATCTTATGCACTTGGAAAGTTGTCCTTGCCAGAACTTATATCTTTCCTCCGCGGTCATATTTTCAAGTTCCGCAACCTTGGAGAAGCGGTCGAAAGTCTCGTCCTCGGAGTCGTCTATAACGATCGTCTCGTCGCTCGCCATAAACTTTTTGCCTTTGCAAGTCAAGCATTTTTCCAAAAGAACGTCTTGCTTTTTCAAAGTTTTTTCGCCGAAGAGCGTATTTAACTTAACTTCGCCGTTTTCGTATTTTTCGTCGGTTATACCGTCCACCCCGTATTCCGCGAGTTTGCGGTTATCGAGTTTGCCGTGGCATTCTATACCGATTACGTGAATATTTTCTCTTATTATTCTGTGTTCTTTTATAAGTTGGTTAAAACTGTACGTATCGCACGGCTTTAAGAACACCGCGGTTTTTCCCTCTTTCTTGCTAACCTCGATAAGGTATTTAGAAAGGTTCGCACCGCAAAAATCGTTGTATACGAATTCGCTTAAACTTTCCGCCGTTTCGAACGTTGCGGGAGACGGATCGTGATAAAACTCGCCTTTCTTCCAACCGACGACTCTCTTTATTTCGCCGCCCGCTAAAAGTTCTTTCGCCTTTTCGACTAATTTGTTTTGAAGTTCACTCATTTTCGGTCTCCTTTACTCTGAGGTCTGCAAGGCGTTTGTTTTCACCGAGTTCGGTTACCGTTTTAACGAAGTCGTTCATAACCGTAGAGAACTTCGCGCCCTCTGCCGCCGAAACCCATTCGACTCTCGTTCTTTCTTTTTCTATTCCGAGATAGTCGAGGAAGTTAAAAAGCAACGCCATTCTTCTTCTCGTATAATAGTTGCCAGTTACGTAGTGGCAGTCGCCGGGGTGGCAACCGCAGAGAATAACGCCGTCCGCTCCGCGTTGGAACGCTTTTAACACGAACGTAGGGTTTACCCTGCACAAGGCACTCTCACGATTTTTACGTTTGCGGGATAGGATAATCTCGACGAACCCGCGAGATCCGCGCCCGCATAAGAACACCAGTTACAGCAAAACGCCACTATGTTAGGCACGAATTGCTTGTTTTCGTTATTTATCTCTTGCATATCGCTTCAACCTCCGACATAATCTGTTTGGTGGAAAATCCCGATAAATCCATCGCGCCGGACGGACAAGTAACGGTACAAGCGCCGCAACCTTGGCAAACCGCGGGATTGACAACCGCAACTCTTCTCGTTTCGGTTTTGCCTCCGCCGAGACGGAATTCTTTGTTTTCGTAAGAAATCGCGCCGTACGCGCAAACGTTCGCGCATTGCGAGCAACCGTTACACATTTGCTCGTTGCTGTGCGCCACGCACGGGTTAGTCTTTAAGTGATCTTTCGCGAGAAGTCCTATTACCTTCGCCGCGCAAGCGGAAGCCTGCGATACGGTTTCGGGAATATCTTTCGGACCTTGGCA
>CAZNWP010000121.1:0-2724 GCA_964576995.1 uncultured Christensenella sp.
CACAAATATTATATCAGAAATAAATAAAAATGAAATAAAAGGAGATTTATATGAATAACAAATTAAAATTAAACGATATATTGCAGTTAACCCCAGAAGAATTATCCAACGTTAGAATAAGACTAAATACTTATAACGGAGATAAAAATCCTATAGACGAGTTTAAGAAAAACCCTCAATCATTATTAAACTGGAACTATTGGAATAATAAATCCTACAAACAAGGACAAATTGCAATAGGCCTCGTAAATATGGGTAATCACAAATGGTTACTTTTTACTATCGGAAAAATTAAAAAAGTATTAGAAACGCCGTATAATAGCGACGACGGAAAAAATGGTATTCAAGTGGAATATGAAACACTTGAAAAATACAGTCATTTATTCGGTAGACTCGTTATCTCATATCACAATAAAGCGCAACAACTTTTTAGAAATGCGGATATTATAGACGATTTAGAAATAAAGGAAATTTTGCCGTCGGTATTTACGGGGTTTGATTTTCCGGGCTACGACAACGTTTGTTTATCTTTTACAGAATTAGAATCTATAGTTAACGGCAACTATACAAGTTATTGTAATGCGTTAAGTAATCAAAAAGCGGTATACCTTCTGACGGATAAAGCAACGGGAAAATTGTACGTCGGCTCAGCTACCACAGAATACGGTATGTTATTAGCACGGTGGGGTTCTTATATCAACAACGGACACGGCGGGAATAAAGATTTAATTGCTTTAGTGAACGAAAAAGGTTTTGATTACGTAAAGAAAAACTTTCAATACACGATATTAGAAAATTTTAATTCGAGAATAGACGATAATTACGTCTTATCGAGAGAATCTTACTGGAAAAAAGTTCTTCAATCAAGGGAATTCGGATATAATAAAAATTAAATTCAAAAAGGAGTAGTTTTATAGAATTAAACTACGGACTAATGAAAACATTTTCGTTAGCCCGTAGTTTATATCCTGTGCTAAAAAGAATAAAATATTCGTATCTTTATTATTTCTTCGATTTGTTTATAAAAGCATCGCGATATTTGCGGACTTTCTCTATATACCGCGTTACCACCTCTATCATACCGAAGTATCTTACGTATTCGTGCGCGCGTTCGTATTCTTTTCCTCCGAACGAGTCAAGTGTCAAAAGATTAGAATTATCCGTCAAATCCATTAGTTTCACCATTGCCGCGGTATCGTTTTGCAATACTTGCTCTATATATTTATCGTAATCATCCTTTTTATCGTGCGTTACGGCAAGTAACGGACGTTTTATGTTGGCGTTAAAATACGATTCAAAGCCATACTCGGCAAACATTTCGCTTATTTCGTCTAAAGTAACGTCGGTATCTTCTAACACGTCGTGCAAAAGACACGTTTCTTGTACCCCGTCGAAAGGTATTCCTATTTCGTACATAAGGTCAACATTTATGCAGAACGGATCATCCTCCGTTATTCCGACGAACTCGCGGTAGAACGACAAGCAATTATAGCAGTGATAATAATAAGGGTCCCCGTTTAATCTTTTTTGATTTCTGTGGGCGTATTGCGCTATTGCAATCGCAATATTTACCGTGGAATCGAGAAAATTTTCGACTACTTCTTTAGAATATCCTTGTTCCATTAAATAATCTTTACAACGTTCAGTTAAATTCATTTTAATTCTCCTAACATTTAATCGTAAATCGTTTGCAAACCTTTTTACGATTATATAATAACATATATCGCAACAAAAATGGTCAACTAACGTTTGACTTTTTAAAAAATATAAAGTATACTTTAAATAATCGTATAGGAGCGTTGAAAATGAGTTTAGATCAGTTTATATCCGAACACCGCAAAAGTGAAGAAAAGAGCGACGATTTTATTTCTTATCTATACAAACTATTCGATAAACACGACGTAAAAAAACCGTCGCAAATTTATACGCAAGCAAATATCACGAAACAAGCGTGGTCAAAAATCATTTCGGGGAAATGCTGTCCTACGCTTAATACTTGCATAAAAATCGCGTTCGCCCTTAAACTTAATAATCACGAATGTAAATATCTTTTAAAAAAGGCGGGATACACGTTGTCGTCGTCATCGGTTTTTGCTCTAATCATAAGATACTGTTTCGAAAACGAAATATACGATTTATGCACCGTGAGCGATATGCTCGAAAAATACGGATACGATGATTTATAATTTACGGTTTAATCTAAACAAAAAAGTTAAAAGCCACTCTGCTGAGTGGCTTTTATCGTGGATGCAGCAACAACCTATTTTCCCGAATCGTCTCCAATTAAGTATTTTCGGCGCAAGTGAGCTTAACTTCTGTGTTCGGTATGAGAACAGGTGGGACCTCACCGCTAACGTCACCGCAATGGTATATATACGAGAACAATCTCGAACATATCTATTTATCTATCTCCGCAGTTTCGCAGATTCACAACCGCATAGAAGGTTTTTCTTAAATTTCTTAGTACCTCTTGACCTTGGCCAAATCTCGTAATTTCATCAAGTTTTCGTATCTTCAATTCGCTTCTCTCATTTTTCATGAGATCAAGCCCTCGACCTATTAGTATCGGTTAGCTGAGCGTATCACTACGCTTACACCCCCGACCTATCAAACTCATTGTCTTTAAGTGGTCTTACTACCTTACGATATGGGATATCTTATCTTGAGGCAAGTTTCACGCTTAGATGCTTTCAGCGTTTATCTTATCCGCACTTCGCTATCCTG
>CAZNWP010000122.1:0-2688 GCA_964576995.1 uncultured Christensenella sp.
GAGCAAAATTTTCAAGCGCAAGAATTTCGATTTGTACGTAAACGTTCCCGTAAGTTTTGCGACCGCGGCTTTGGGCGGTAAAGTGAAAGTTCCGCTTATCGACGAAGTTATTGATTATACTATTCCCGAAGGTACGCAGAGCGGAAAAGTATTTTTCGTTCGCGGCAAGGGGATAAAGACGAATCGCGGCACGGGCGACCTCTATATAGAAGTTACCGTCGAAACGCCGACCAAACTTACCAAATCGCAAAAGCAAGCGTTTGAAAAATTGCAGTCGGATATAGACGTTAAACAATGCTCGCAAATGAAAACGTATAGAGAAAATATGTCGGCGATGTACGGCGTAGATCCTTATTAAACGGCGGAATATGTTATGAATAAATACGTTGAATTAACCGTTATAACCACTCACGACGGGGGCGATCTCGTTGCGGATATTTTGTCCGAATACACGGAAGAGGGGGTTGCCATAAACGATATAGAGGACGTTATCGACCTCGAAAAACGCGGCAAAACGTGGGATTACGCCGACGACGATTTGTATTCCGCGGATAAAACCGTGCTCGTTAAAGCGAGTTTTAAGGCGGACGTTGCGGCGGGAATTATTTCCGAAGTGGAAAAGCGGCTTATAACTTTAAAAGAGAACAGCCCGTTCGACCTCGGCTCTCTCGAAACGCTTAAAAGAGAGATTGACGGCGACCTTTGGCGGGAGCAGTGGAAAGAGCACTTTAAGCCGATACGTATAGGTAAAATCGTCGTCGTTCCCGAATGGATTAAATACGAGAAACAACCGTCGGAGCAAACGGTGATAATAGGTTCTAATATGGCTTTCGGCACGGGCGAACACGAAACGACGTCTATGTGCGTTGAGTTTTTAGAAAAATACGTAAAGCCCGACGATACCGTTATAGACGTCGGTTGCGGAAGCGGAATACTCGGCATAGCCGCCGCTAAACTCGGAGCGAAAAACGTCGTTATGACGGATATCGACGAATGTGCGGTAGAGGCGAGCGTGAAAAATTGCCAACTCAACGGCGTTACCAACGCGAAAGTTTTGCTTAAAAATCTCTTAGACGACAACACCGTTAAAGGCGACGTCATCGTGTGCAATATTATGGCGGAAGCGCTCGTGGGATTCGCGCCGTTTATCGGCGGAAATCTAACGCCGTGCGGTACGATTATTTTAAGCGGTATTTTGACGGACAGAATAGATAAAGTTATAACGGCTTACGAGAAAGTCGGCTTTATATTGGCGGATAAAAAAATCCGCGGCGAGTGGTGCGCGCTCGTATTTAAAGGCACGGTCGCGTTATGAAAGCGGTAGTTTTTACTCTCGGTTGCAAAGTCAACGATTGCGAGAGCGAATCGCTTATAGCGGGGCTGAAAGATCGCGGGTACGACGTGTCCGATAAGTTGGAAAAAGCCGATCTTTATATCGTCAACACTTGCGCGGTTACGGCGGAGGCGGAAAAGAAATCCCGCCAAACGGCGAGCAGAATAAAGCGGCTTAACCCCGACGCCAAGATCGTGTTTACCGGTTGCGCGACGGAGAAAAATCCGCAAGCGTTTATCGGTAAATCGCAAAATTGTCTTGTTACCGGTACTTTTAACAAGGGTAAAATTCTCGATATGGTAGACGAATGCGGCGAACGCGTTTTTCCGCACGACGCCGTGTACGAAGATTTGCCGCTCGTAAAATCGCTTAAAACGCGCGCGTTTATAAAGGTGCAAGACGGTTGCAATAACTTTTGTTCTTATTGCATAATACCTTATTTAAGGGGCAGAAGTCGCAGCAGAAGCCCTGAAAAAATTAAAGAAGAATTGCTTGCGTTAAATCCGCCCGAAGCGGTTATAACGGGTATTGATTTGTCCGATTATAATTACGAGGGGTTGACGCTCGCGGGGCTTTTAACGGCTCTTAAAGACGTAAAAACGCGCATACGCCTCGGCTCGCTCGAAGCGCGAATTATCGACGACGAGTTTTTGACGGCGTGTAAAAATCTTTACGATTTCGCTCCGCATTTTCATTTGTCTATGCAAAGCGGGGCGGACGCGGTTCTTAAAAAAATGAACAGACACTATACCGCGGCAGAGTTTTTGACTAAGGTAGAAGCGATAAAAAAATATTTCCCGAACGCGGGACTTACCACCGACGTTATCGCGGGCTTTCCTACGGAGACGGAAGAAGATTTCGCGCAAACGATTTCGGTGATAGAACGTGCGGGGTTTACGGATATTCACCCGTTTATATACAGTCCGAGAAGCGGTACGGTCGCTTATAAAATGAAAGACTTGCCGTATTCCGTTAAAAAGCAACGTCTCGATAAACTGCTCGCGGTGAAAGAAAATTTAAAAACGGCTTTCGCGGAGCGCGAACGCGGGAAAGCCGAAAGGTTTATTCCCGAAGAGATTAAAGACGGGTACGCGTCGGGGTATACGGGCAATTATTTGAGACTTTACGTTAAAGGGTGTCCGCTCGGAACGCCTGTTACGGTGGAAATAAAAGAAAAATACGCGGACGGCGCGTTAGCCGAACTCGTAAAATAATAATTTAAGGAGATAGATAATGGAAAATTGCTTGTTTTGCAAGATAATCGCGGGGGAGATTCCGTCGACTAAAATGTACGAGGACGACGATATGATAATAATAAAAGATATCGAACCCAAAGCCAAAAATCACTTTTTGTG
>CAZNWP010000123.1:0-2626 GCA_964576995.1 uncultured Christensenella sp.
TAAAGGTAACCAACAAAGCGGTTATAGAAAAACTCGGCGGACTTCCCCCGCAAAAGATACACTGTTCCGTGCTTGCGGAAGAAGCGATAAAAAAAGCGATAGACGACTACCGCTCCAAAAAGAACGCGTAATTGGCAAGTAAAACGGGTTGCATAATTCGGCAAAAAACGCACATAATAATCTCGTAAAGGGGGATTTTTATGGACGATAAATTTTTGACCGGCATATTTTTAGGTATGATAGGCGGCGCTGTAATCGCTACCAATTCCGCTAAAGCGCGTCAAGCCGTTAAATGCGGGCAACAACAAGTTATTGATAAAATCGAAGATATGAATAAATCCGATAAAAATAAATCGGAGAAATAACGTTTACGGCTATCGCGTATCGCGATAGCCGTAAAAATTAACTTAAAATCAAGTATGCCGCGAGTACCGCCGTTGCTACCGCGGCGATTATTAAAAAGCGAATGACGTATCGACGTAATCGTAAAACCTTCTTTTAATATATTGTACCATAAAATTGCGCGCGGTACAACAGAAAAGTTGTTTTTTTTGCGAAATTGTGGTAAACTACTATCGTGAAAAGATTTTTGTGTCTCGATATCGGGGATAAAAGGATAGGCGTCGCCGTGTCCGATCCCTTTAATGGTTACGCGTTGCCCGTCGAAACGTATCATAGAAAAAACCTCAAAACAGATCTCGCGCGCGTCGCGGAATACGTTAGAGAAAAGGGCGCGACTACCGTCGTTTGCGGGCTTCCCGTTAATTTTGACGGAACGCCGTCTTTGCAAACGCAAAAGGCGAGGTTCTTCATCGACAGACTTAAAGAAACGGTAAATGCCGAAATCGTTGCGGTGGACGAGCGTTGCACTACCTGCGAAGCGGAGAACGTTTTAATCGAGCAAGGCAAAAGCCGAGAAGAGAGAAAACGCTTCGTGGACAGTCTTGCCGCGTGCGAGATTTTACAAGGATTTTTGAACGATTTTAATAATTCCGAACGGAAAGGAGACAATATTATGAGCGAAAAAGACAAGAAAAATTGCGGTTGCGGTTGCGACCACGAACACGAGCACGAACATACGCATTGCGATCACGACTGCGATTGCGAGTGCGACGACGATTGCTGCGACTGCGGTTGCGAGGACGATATAGTCGAACTCACGGGCGACGACGGGAAGAAAATGAAGTTTTACTTCGTCGGCACGATAGAGTATAAAGGCAAAACGTATTCCGCGTTCGAACCCGCCGAGGCAATCGAGGGAATCGAGGACGACGACCTTATTATATTCGAACTCGCGGGCGACGACGAAGAGACCGCCGAACTCTTACCGATAGAGGACGACGCGCTTTTAGACGAAGTGTTCAACGAGTTTTGCCGCGTAATGGAAGAGGACGAATTAGCGGACGAAGCCGCAAGTTTAGAACCCGACGAAGAATAATACCGACGAATAGTCAATTAAGGAGCCCGCTTTTCGGGCTCTTAGCATTGTCGCGTAAACTTAAAATAAACTCTATATAATATTTCGCCGTCTATGCGCCGAGAGATTTTCGCGATTTGGTCGAACGGCGAATTTTTTTTGTTTTTGCGTATAAAAAAAATAAAATAGCCGATACTTATTAAATATTCAGGCAAGCCTCACTCCGAAAGTCGTACATAAGGAGTGTATTTATGAGTAAAGTCGTTATATGCGGCGTGGATACGTCCGCGCTTCCGAAAATTACCGATAAGCGTTCTATGGAACTGCTCGAAAAAATCGCCGCGGGCGATGAAAACGCAAGAGAAGAGTTCGCCGTTTCCAATATGCGCCTCGTTTTATCCGTGATAAAGCGATTCCGTTCTAATACGACTAACTCCGACGACGTATTTCAAGCGGGAATGATAGGGCTTATCAAAGCGATAGATAACTTCGATTTATCCGTCGGCGTGAAGTTTTCTACGTACGCAGTTCCAATGATAATCGGAGAGATTAAACGGTTTTTGCGCGACGGTAATTCGTTGAGAATATCACGTTCTATACGCGACACGGCGTATCACGCGCTTAAAACACGCGAAAAACTCGAACGAGATAAAAAGGAAGCGTCGCTCGAAAATATCGCTCGAGAGATGCGCTTAGCCGTCTCCGAAGTCGCTTATTGTCTCGACGCGCTATCCGATACGGTCTCGCTTTACGATCCCGTGTATAGCAAGAACGGCGACGAACTTCTGCTCGTCGATCAACTCGGCGACGAGAAAAATACCGACGAGAATTGGACTGAGAAAGTTGCGCTCGATAACGCCCTCTCTCGACTTAAAAATAGAGAGAAAAGAATAATCTATTTGAGATATTTCGAGGGGAAAACGCAAACCGAGATTTCAACCGAAGTCGGACTTTCGCAAGCGCAAGTATCGCGCCTCGAAAAAAACGCATTATCCTCGATCAGAAACGGAATGAGAATCTAACGTCAACCGCCACGACGGCTAAAACAAAAAAGAAAAGACGGGCATAACGCAGTTTCTCACAAAGGAGTTCTGTATGGCTACGTTTGTTTTTTAATTGATATTTATCTCCTAAAATCGGAGAGCCTAAACTGCCGTTTAGACTCTTTTTTTACGGTTAAAAATAAATTTTTCGCTTTAAAATAAAAAA
>CAZNWP010000124.1:0-2558 GCA_964576995.1 uncultured Christensenella sp.
AGAGATACCGGATACATATTCTCGGATTCGGTTCGGAAAAAGATAAACAATCGTTGATAGATACGATTGAAAATGTAAACGGCCGCTCGAAATGCGTCGTCAGTTACGACGGGTTGTTGACCGGAGACGAATATATCAAATTTATACAAAGTTGCGATATCGGATTGAGTACGCAATTTACCGACGCTCGTTTTAACGAAACGTCCTTTCCGTCAAAGGTATTGTCTTATTTATCAAATGGGTTGCGGGTAGTATCTGGGAGAATAAAGGCTTTGGAAACTTCCGCCGTCAACGACGTTTTATATTATTACGAAGAGAACTCCCCTCGAGCGATTGCCGAGGCGATTAAGTCTATCGATATGACCTCTCCGTATGACGGAAGAAAGAAAGTCGAGGAGTTGGACGCGGAGTTTCGAGATCGTTTAGGGAAAATTATCGGTCTCGGAAGGTAAAGAAATAAGGTTGTTATGGGAAGAAAAAAAGGTTCGATTTTATCGTTTATAACGTTATTTTTAGAAACGTTTACGGCGTTGTTGTTTACGCCGTTTCTTATCAGAACTTTGGGAGACGCCGAATACGGCGTTTATACTTCGGTCGTCGCTATTGCTTCTTATCTAGCGTTGTTAGACTTGGGCGTTGGGAATTCGGTCGTTCGCTTTATGGCGAAATACCGAGCCGATAACGACGAAGAAGGTCAGCGCAAATTTTTAGGCGCGACTTTGATTTATTATTTGGCAATCGCGGCGGTCGCCGCGATTTGCGGCGGCGTATTGGTAGTTCTATTCCCAAAGATCTGGGCTACGGGATTTACGACGGAAGAAATCAAATTGGCGCAAACGTTGTTGTCTTTAACGGTTGCCAATATCGTCGTAACTTTAGCTACGTCCGGTTTTGCAAATACGATATTGGCGTACGAAAGCTACGGCGTTGCTCGCGGCTCGGGCATAATCGTTTCCCTTTTGAAGGTTTCGATAGGTTATGTTTTGTTGTTGCTTGGGTTTAAGAGTATCGCAATCGTATCTTTATATACGGCGTTGTCGATTGTTTCTCGAGTTTTTATGACTTGGTACGTCTTACGCAAGTTAAAATTATTTCCGCAACTTAAAGGACTTGATTTTTCGCAAGTAAAAGAAATAATCGCATATTCGGGCATTATTTTGTTGCAAATGATCGCGACTCAAGTCAACAGTATGGCGGATCAAGTTTTAATCGGCGCTTTGGTGCCCGCTTCGTCCGTTATATTGGGAGTATACGGCGTCGCTTCTCAAGTAAATCAGTATTTTCAATCTTTCGGAGGAGCGATAAACAGCAATTTGATGCCGAGCGTCGTTCGGCTTGTCGAGCAAGGCGGAACTTCGGAAGATTTGCAAAAAGAGATGACTCGAACCGGTAGATTAAACTTTATGTTTGTCGGCGCGATTTGGTGCGTTTTCGCCGTTTTCGGCAAGCAGTTCGTTTTCCTATGGTCGGGAGCGGGGCACGACGACGTTTATCTATTGGCGTTGATGTTGATGCTTCCGCAAGTGTTTATTTTAACGCAAAGCGTTGGAACGCAGATTTTGTGGGCGAAGAACAAACACAAATTTCAAGCGATTTTAAAGTTTATTGTCGTAATGTTAAACGTTGCCTTGACCGTGGCGTTAATCAAATGGAATCCCCTGTACGGAGCGGTTATCGGCACGTTCGTGTCTTTGATGCTCGGCGACGTCGCGGTAATGCAAATCGTGTTCAAAAAAGATATCGGTATTTCGCTTAAGGGGTATTACGCGGGGTTGCTTAAAGGTATTTTGCCGTCTCTGCTCATTGCGACGGCGGTAGGGTTTGCTTTCAGGTATATCGGACTTACGGGCATATTTGGCTTTATAGTTAACTGCGCAGTAATGGTCGCGGCATACTTGATTTGTATGTTGACGTTCGGGTTTAACGACGGCGAGAAAAAATTATTTTTCGGCGTATTTGAAAAACTAAAAAAGAAAAATCACATATAAAATAAAGGAGATAGATATGTCGCTTTTTAAGAACAAAACTTTGATGATCACCGGGGGAACGGGAAGTTTCGGCAACGCCGTTTTAAATCGTTTCCTCAAAACCGATATCGGAGAAATTAGAATTTTTTCGAGAGACGAAAAGAAACAAGACGATATGCGTCACGAGTTTCAAACAAAAATGCCCGAAGTCGCGGACAAAATTAAATTCCATATCGGAGACGTAAGGGATTTGCAATCGGTAAAAAACGCAATGCGCGGAGTCGATTACGTCTTCCACGCCGCCGCTTTGAAACAAGTTCCTTCTTGCGAATTTTTCCCGATGGAAGCCGTCAGAACAAACGTTATAGGAACGGATAACGTATTGATAGCGGCAATCGATGAGGGCGTAGATTCGGTTATTTGTCTTTCAACCGACAAGGCGGCGTATCCGATAAACGCTATGGGCATAACCAAAGCGATAGAGGAAAAGGTTGCCGTCGCCAGATCGAGAAATTCGCGCAAAACCAAGATTTGCTGCACTCGTTACGGAAACGTAATGTGCTCGAGAGGATCGGTTATTCCTCTTTGGAT
>CAZNWP010000125.1:0-2451 GCA_964576995.1 uncultured Christensenella sp.
CCTCTCCTTTACCGCGTCGGCTTTAATCCCTGCCGACGTTTATCATATCGGACGCGCCTCTATTTGATTTTTTCTATACTATACAACTTAATTTCGATTATGTCAACCGTTTTAACCACGTTTTTTGCATTTTTCTTGAAAATTTTTTCAAATCGATAAAACGATTGAGCGAAAATAGCCTTTATGCGCACACAATATACTTAACGTCATTGCGAACGTAATGAAATGAAGCGCGGCATTCTCGACCTTTTTTACGTCATTGCGAGGAGGGCAACCCCGACGTGGCAATCTCGTTAGAAGGCAACAATAAAAAGTGCGAAAAGTTATTGCGTCGCACCTAACGTATACAAACGATATCTTTCCGCGCTTCTTAAATTATCATTTTTACTTACTCCTTGACCATTCGTAATCGCAGTAATTTTGAACTAAATTTTTTACGTCGGGCGTTGCCGGCGTTCCGTGTATTTGCGTCTGATCACGCAAAACCGTCCAATTATCCGAATCCTTAAAATCAACGGTCTTTAAGTTACTGCAACCCTTAAACGCGTTTTTACCTATACGCTTTACCGTGGCGGCGACTTCTACGCTTTCAAGCGCGATACAATCTTTAAACGCCTCTCCTTGAATATCCGTTCCACAAGTTATTACGACGGTTTTTACTGTTTCTTTTGCGCCCGACATCCACCCCGCCAAACTCGCGGGAATAGTCGCCGACTCTATCTTCCACGTAGGTCCTTCGGTTCCTACGCTCGTTATATCTCCCTCAACGGTAAACGTTTTTAAAGTGAAACAGCAATCGAACACGAATCCGCCTAATATTTCCACGCTATCGGGAATGGTTACGCTTTCGAATTTTTCACAACGACCGAACGAACATTCTCCGATAACCTGCAAATCTTTCGGGAAAGTTATTCCTTTTAACGCTTCGCAACCGCAAAACGCGTATGCGTCTATTTTAATCAAACTTTCGGGCAAAACGACTTCTTGGAGCCTCGAACAATCGTAAAAGGCGTTTTCGCCGATTTCCGTTATACCCTCTTCGATAATCAATTTAGTTATCTCGATATTGCCATTGAACGCTTCTTTGCCTATACTCTTAACAGGCAAGCCTTTACACTCGTTTTTAATCGTTACTTCGCCGTAAGAGCCGAACTCGCCCGACACGAAAGCAGTTTTTCCGTCGTAAGTCGAATATATAACGTCGTCGACGTTTCCAAGCAGAGTCGCTTCCTTTTCTTTCGTTCCGCACGCGAAAAACCCCGCGGCACAGCATAGCGCTAAACACGATATAAGCGTAAACGATATACTTTTTAAAAACAGACTTTTTCTCATAATGGTTTACCTATTAACACTCTAAGCGATTTGATGCGTTTTTAATGCGATAAGTTATACCTTTCGTTTTAGTTAAAAAACACGGTAACGGTAATACCCGCGTTATTTAACAAATAAGATTTAAGAGTCTCTTTGATATCTTCGCAAATCGAATTTCTCCCGCTATACGCAATGGGCATAGACGACGCGGGGACAGCCTTCTTTTTCATTATCGTTTCGTACGTAAACGGAATAAGCACTCTCATTACGAATTTATGCCACTCGGTCATAGTAAGCCAAACGTCGCCGTTTTTATGCAAATCAAATTTAGAGCCCCATTCTTTCATCCACGCTCTGAATTTTTTAATATCGACCTTGCGGAGAAATACGGAAGCGGTACAGTTAAGATTACACGTAACACCGTTCGAACTCTTCGCGGATAACGACAGCGACGACTCAACCCCTTTCGTGTTTAAACCCGTGACGGTTACGTTTTTATACGCACCTAGCCCGAAAAACGAAGCCTTGATATTCGGAGCGAGTTTTTCGATTTCTTCCGACCACGAAGCCATTTTTCCCGGTTCTCTGCAACATAAAACGTTGCCGTTTTGCTCGATAGTGCAGTTGTTTTCGTAGCCGTGAATTTTAGTTCCCCTTTCAATCTTAGGATAAACGACGCTTTCGATAGCGACTCCTCGCTTTTCCATATCCTTAGTACCAAAACTGTAAAAGCCTTTGCCGATATAAATATCTTTATGCTTTGCCATAATAATTTTTCTCCTCAAAAAAATTATTAATTAAATTATACACTTAACCCGCCGTTTTGTAAAGCAAAAACGCCCGCTTTTGCGTATTTTTTTTCGTCCGTAATTTACACTCTGTTTACAAAAAAATTTAGGGAACATTTCGCGTGTTTTTAACGTAAAAAGCCCCCTGATTTTTAACTTAGATATCAATTTCTATCATATTTTAGATTGTAACTTCGTGTTTATTCATAAATTCAAACTTAACACCGTACATAATGACGGACGGCTTGTGTTTACCTTCCGCAACGGCAGCGAAGAGACGGTGATGATGTAAATAACTAATCGGGTTGACCCAACGAGCCAACCCGATGTTTGTTATGACTTGTGCTTATCC
>CAZNWP010000126.1:0-2424 GCA_964576995.1 uncultured Christensenella sp.
TGGCAGAATATGAAATTTTGCTCGATAACCTCGAAACGCAAAAAGTACAATTAGAGCTTGAACGCGGTTATTGCATATCTAAAAAAGATTTGCTGGATTTTATAGAAGAACTGCTTAAAGGCGACGTTAACGACAAAGAGTACCAAAAGCAAATAATAGACCACCTTATAAGTCAGGTATTTGTCAGTGACGACAATACCGTAGTATATTTCAACATTCGAGGTGGCAAAAATATTGATAAAATTACTATAGACGATACGACGGAAACAATAGAAAGCAACATTAAAAATGTGCGACCGCTAACATCACCACTCCACCACTCTAAACCTAAAACGAACTCTCCTTTGAAAGGAAAAGCGTTTTAGGTTTTTTGTTATATTCCTCAAAACACACGCTGAGCATGCAAAAAAAAGAAATGACGATGACGAACCTTGATTGTTTCGCATATTTAATGCGTAAAGCCGTCGGGGTTTTTAGCGAGGTCGATTTGTCAAAACGAAATCGACTTACGTGTGCAAACGCTTGCAGATGAATCACGTTCCGTATGAATAAAGTTTAACGGTTACGGTTTTAACGGGGCACGTATATACGTTGGAAAATAACTGTTTTCCGTTAAAACAAATTTTAATTTCGGCGTTGGCGGGGAGTAAAAAATATCCGCTCTTTGCCGAGACGGACGTGTCGTTTGCGTAAACGGAAAGGTCCGAAACTTCGCCGTCGTGGGTAATCTGCATAATCACGGTTTTTTCCGTAGTAAACTCAAAGAAATAAATTTTCCCGTCGTTCTTCTCGAAAATCTCCGTGCTGCCTTCTTCCGAGTACTCGTAAGTTGCGGTGTGAATTTTGCCGAGATAATCGTTGATTGCGGTTATCGCATCCGAGTCCGTGATTAAACCGTCGTCGACATCTCTTTTCGCCCGTTGCGCGATCTCGTAGACGGAACGGCAATGTTCGGCTTCGTCGTAGTTTGCGTAAGCGAAATACGCGGTGCCGTCTATCACGTATTTAAGGTACGTCCTTGCGGAGAACTTGCGATCGGTGTTTTCGGGCGCAACGTTCGTCATCGCGCAGTTAAACCCGTAATACCCGTCGACGTTTGCCGTTGCGTCGTTATTGAATATTTTCGCCTCGATAAATAACGGCGCGTCCGCGCCTAATTCGTCAACCGTGAAGTTCTTTTCCGCGAGGAAGTCTTGCGGAACGATCATAATTCCCGTTTCTACGTTGTCGCTTCCAAGAACGGTGATACATTCGTCGAAAAACGCTTTATCGACTTTGCCTCTAAACCTTAAACCCGTACTGTCGGCGGCGGTTCTCACGCTCGCACCGCTTTCGGTGAAGAGCACGTTTTTTCCAACGTGCATAACCGATACGGAGTGTACTTTTACTTCGCAATTATCGGTAACCGAACTGATTTCTACTTGAAAAGTAACGTTTTCGGTTTTGCGTGCGAATAAGTAAAAACTAAACGAACTAACGTCCGTAGAAACGGTAAAATAACGGCTCTCGCGTAAGTCGTCGCCGATAGCGGAGACCAAAATTATCGCGGACGAAACGGACGTTTGCGCTGATACGGAAAACCCGTATATGCCCGCGCGTAAATTGGCGGTTTGTTTTGCGAACGAGTCGGGAGTTGACGAATAAATATATTTGTTTACGCTATCGTAGTTAAAGTCGTCTGATAAATACCACTTATCGGGAGTATCCCCGAACAGAGGGAGAGTGTTAAAGGTTTCAAAATTCCAATTAGGGATAACTTCGTCTGAGTTATAAGTTTCGAACGTTTCGGTATTAGCGCGACCGACGGGCGCAAGCGGAAAAACAGATAAAAAGACAAAAGCGATGAGAATAAAAGCGAGCGGTTTTAAGAAAGCGTTTTTCATAAATCGTAATTCGCTCCGAACTTGTCTTTTTTTGTGTTGTCGAATAAATTCTCCGAAAGCGTGGACGCGTCTAATTGCATACCGCAAACGGAATAAAACGCAGTAAACCGAGGCGTAAAATAATGCTTTTTCATAGAAAATTTCCTTTGTTAAAAGTTAGTATATCATTAAAATTGTAACATTTATGCCAATTTTTGTCAATAGTTTTAATACGCGTAACGCGCGTTACCGCGTTATTTGTTAAAACTGACAGAGTTATAAGCAAAAAATCTAAATTTTGTAAGCGGATTAACGGAAAAATTCACGTACTAACACCTATCACGGCCATTCTAAGCCTTGTTTGCTCTGACGATATCGACGAAGAATCTCGCACGTTTTACCGCGTACTCGTCGTATGACGCGTTAAAAATCGCCAAAAACAAGCAAAACTTATTAAATTCGTTGACTTTTAACGATAAAGGTAGTATAATAAAACCAATAAAAGCGAAAGAGCCTAGGCTCTTTTTCCGCCGTCTGCTATTTGATTGCATACCGCAGACGG
>CAZNWP010000127.1:0-2339 GCA_964576995.1 uncultured Christensenella sp.
ATTTCGCGGTAGCAATCCGTATCCCTATGGTAGCCTTACCTACCGGATATCATATTTTATTTACTTACATATTTTAATACCGTTTAAAGATATTGTCAACTTATTTTACGCATTTAAATAAATTTTTGTGAAGATTTAAAATGAAAGAGTAATAAAGCGTACCCGCGACGCAAACGCCTACGCGTTTTGAATAGGCTTGCTAACGAGATATTTTTTTGATGGCAACTTATTTTAACTTGTACGAATAACGCGCCGCACTTGCCATTCGGCAAATGCGGCGCGCGTAGGTGTTTTAGATTTTAACCGTTTTATAAACCGTTATCAGTCTTTTTTCTCTTCCTGTTCTTCGGTCGTTTCGGCGGGTTTTTCCGCGGCGGCTTTTTTAGCGGCTTTCTTCTCTTCTTTGAGTCTCTTCTTTTCGAGTTCCGCGTCTATTTTAGCCTGTTCTTCGGCAGCCTTTTTAGCCGCTTCTTCCGCTTTAATTCTTTCTTCTTCTTCGCGTTTAGCCTGCAACGCTTCGATTTCCGCCTTGTTATCCTCGCTCTTCGCAAGAATGGTTATTTCGGTTTCTTTATCGAAGATGTGGCAGTGTTCCATATCGAACGCAAGTTTAACGTTTCCGCCCGCTTTGGTGGTGGAGCGGCTGTCAACTTTCGCGATAAGGTTGCTTATATCTTCCGCAATACTCTTTTCTTCGCCGTTATCTTCGGACTTAGTTTTGCAGTAGATAAGCGTTTCTGAACCGAGCGCTTCAACAACGTCGACTTTAACTTCGATAACTTGCGCGCCTTCCGCTTTGATAGCGGCTTCACTATCGTGAATATCTTCGGGACGAATACCGAATACGATTTCTCTGTCGGTGTTCAAATATTTTTCTAAATTGCAGATAAGTTTCGCTTTGCTTGCGGGAAGTTTAACCTTGTCCATACCGAATTCGATATTAACTTTCGTCTTAGTTCCCGTAAGTTTACCCGTAAAGAAGTTCATTTGCGGAGTGCCGATGAAGCCCGCAACGAATTGATTTATCGGATAATCGTAAAGATTTATCGGCGTGTCTACTTGTTGCATAAAGCCGTCTTTCATAACGACGATACGCGTACCCATCGTCATTGCTTCTACTTGATCGTGAGTAACGTAAATAAACGTCGTCGCGAGTCTGTTGTGAAGTTTGGTTATTTCGGTTCTCATTTGAGAACGGAGTTTCGCGTCCAAGTTAGAGAGAGGTTCGTCCAAAAGGAAAACCTTCGGTTCACGAACGATTGCACGACCTAACGCGACACGTTGTCTTTGACCGCCGGACAACGCTTTCGGTTTTCTCGAAAGATATTGTTCGATACCGAGAATTCTCGCCGCTTCTTTAACCCTCTGATCTATTTGAGCCTTGGGCATTTTGCGAAGTTTTAAACCGAACGCCATATTATCGTAAACGGTCATGTGCGGATATAACGCGTAGTTCTGGAAAACCATCGCTATATCTCTGTCTTTCGGCGCAACGTTGTTGACGAGAACTCCGTCAATGTAGAGTTCGCCGGACGAGATTTCTTCTAACCCCGCGATCATACGAAGCGTGGTGGATTTACCGCAGCCGGACGGACCGACGAAAACGATAAATTCTTTGTCTTCGATGTCGAGATTGAAGTCCGTAACGGCGGTAACGCCGGACGGATAAACCTTGTAAATGTTCTTTAAATTAAGACTTGACATAATTTCCCTCCGCGTCCGCTTTACCGCGGAAGCGTGGTGGATTTACCGCAGCCGGACGGACCGACGAAAACGATAAATTCTTTGTCTTCGATGTCGAGATTGAAGTCCGTAACGGCGGTAACGCCGGACGGATAAACCTTGTAAATGTTCTTTAAATTAAGACTTGACATAATTTCCCTCCGCGTCCGCTTTACCGCGGACGGTTTTTTACACTATATATTATAACTTTTTCGCGCAAAATTTACAATAGGCTATTTTAATAAATATTTGCCGTCAGTTTATACAAATTGCACAAAAGCCCGTCGTAGCCGTCTCAAAACGCTTTCTTTCCGCCGTTTCAACGCCCCGCACCGACGATTTCAAGTAAAAAGTAAGAGTGAAAAGTGAAAAAGTAAGGATTGTAATAATTGATGGTTTTTCCTAATCATATTCCACACCTCTTCACTATTAACTATTTATTCTTACCCGCGCCGCCCTACACCGCCGCAAGGTGCGACTATAACTGAAAAAGTAATGAGTTTTACGAGTACTATTTATTTTATCGGCTTTAATCTAGTTCGTCTAACGTAAGGGTGTAGGCGGGGGCGAACTCACGCATAAAGTATTCTACCTCGGGAGAATCGGCGGTTTTAAGT
>CAZNWP010000128.1:0-2335 GCA_964576995.1 uncultured Christensenella sp.
ACGGGATCTTTCGGAACGTATTCTTCGTCCATGATAAAACGGTCGTAAACCATACAACCCCATTCGTACCAATGCGAGAAGTGCGCTATGAATTTTACGTGCGGGAAGTTCGTTTCTATCGCGTTTTTCATCGCGCGGTAAATCTTTTCTATTTTATCGTAAGGCGCGATCGTGTCCATCGTTCCGAACATCTGCGGCAAATCCATCATGTGCCCCGGATAGAAGAACGTGATTTTCTCTTTCCACCACTTTTCGCCGTATTCGCTGCCCAAGTCCTCCGCGCCGTATCTCTTAAACGTGTCGAGAAGTATTTTCTCTTCCACGTCGACGAGTTCTTTAACACCCTCGTAAGCAACGTTCATAAACGCGCCGGGTTTTTCGACGCCGACGATCTTTTTAATTAAAGAAGCGGTCTCCGCTTCGTCGTAAAGACGCATAACCGACGGCTTGAATTTTTGCAATATCTCGCGGCTCGCCTTAAACGCCGACGACATATCTTTAAACAAGAAGCCTCTGAATCTTCTCGTTTCGGGTTGATCGTAAATTCTTATTTGCGCCTTCGTGATTATACCTAAAGTTCCTTCGCTTCCGATAAAGATTTGGTTAAGGTCGGGGCCCGCGGCGTGCTTCGGAGCGTTCGACGTGTTTATTATATCGCCGTTAGGCAATACGATTTCCATCGAAAGTACCATATCGTCGATTTTGCCGTACTTCGTCGAAACGACGCCTATGCCTCTGTGTGCCAAAAATCCGCCGACGGTGGAACAAGTTAACGACGAAGGATAGTGCATCGTCGCGTAACCTTTTTCGTTAGCCGCCCATTCGACGTGCTTATATATCGCGCCCGCGCCGCATTCTATATACATGCTTTCGGTATTGACGCAATAAATCTCGTTCATACGCTTGGTGTCCAATAAAATACCGCCACAAACGGGTATCGCCCCGCCTTGCGTGCCGCCGCCACCGCCCCACGTCGTAACGGGGATCTTGTAGTAGTTAGCGATTTTAAGCACCTTGGAAGTTTCCGCCGCGTTAAGAGGACTTACGATAAAATCCGCTTCGGGCATTCTCCTGCCGCGATCCGCCCACATACGCGAAAGCCAGAAGTAATCTACGCTATGCGTGAGTTTGTCGATTTCCTTAACCGAGCAGTTCGCTTCGCCTACGGCGTCTTCGAGTTCGGTAAGGATTTGTGTTCTCAAAAATTCGTCCATATTCTCTCCTTAAAAATTATTTTCACGGAAATATATTTTTTCGTTAATTTTATAATATCATATATAAAAATAATTTTCAAGCAAATAGCGCAAGTTTTTTAAAAAATTTATTACGTAATGAAAATAATTTTCATAAAAAGGGATTAGCGCGCGAAAAAGCGTTTGACACGACGGCGAAAATATTATATAATGTATACTATGAATAAGGTAATATTGAATATTAAAACGCGTTACGACGAGTTCGGCGAAGCGGAAATGAAAATCGCCGATTACATTACGAATAATTACGAGAAAGTCCCGTCGCTTTTTATCGGCGACTTTGCCGATCTTTGCGATTGCAGCGTCGCGACGGTTACGCGTTTTTCCAAAAAGCTCGGCTTTTCGGGTTTTCCGCAACTGAAAATCGCGCTCGCGGGCGAAAAAGGCTTCCACCCCGTAGGCGAAAACATTACGAAGAGCGATACGGCGAAAGAAGTTTTCGATAAAGTCTGCACGGATATATACAGTTCTATCGAAAAGACTAAGAATAATATAGATTCCGCCGCACTTCAAGCGTGTTGCGACGCGCTAATTAAAGCCGAAAAAATATATATATTCGGTTTAGGAAATTCCGCCTCCGTCGCGCAAGACGCGGCGCATAAATTTTTCCGTCTCGGCAAAAACGCCTCCGCTTATACGGATAATCACCTTCAATCGATAGCGACCACGCACGCCGACGAAAAAACCGTAGTTATCGGAATATCCCATTCGGGCAAATCCAAAGATATAATAGAAGCGTTAAAACTCTCGCGCATAAACGGGGCGACGACGGTTGCTTTAACCAACTTTCAAAAATCGCCTATAATAAAGGTTAGCGATTTAGTTCTCGCAACCGTGTCAGAAGAAACGAATTACAGAGTGTTGGGGTTAAGTTCGAGAATAGCGCAACTCGCCATAATCGACGCGCTTTACTCGTACCTCGTATGCCACTACGAAAAATCCGCCGAATTTATCAACGCGACGGAATCTTCATTGTTATCCAAAAAATATTAAATTATCGAGAGGCGGTTTGCCGCGCACGCGGCGAACCGTTAAAATATTTCCTCGACGAAGCCCACGACTTCCATACCCTTAATCGCGTC
>CAZNWP010000129.1:0-2327 GCA_964576995.1 uncultured Christensenella sp.
GGTTCGTCGGCGGCTTCGGATTCTTTTAATTCCGCGCTCGCCGCGTCCTCGACTTTCTCGTATTCGGCGGTTTCGATTTTTAACAGTCTCTTACATTCGGTAACGCTATCGTCGCCGAGAATATTTTCTACGGTATTTACGAGTTCTACTCTTTCGCTTTTAACCGCGAACGTGCGAAACGCCGACGGCATCAGTTTTGAAGCGACGGCAAAGTCGAGCGCGTCTTTCGCGTCTCCGCCGACAGCGAGATACATAGCCGTTTCTCTTTCTAAAACGCCCCACGTTTTATTTTTAATCTTTAAGCCCGTTTTATCGGCGATAGCGACGTCGAGTCTGTCTACGCGTTTCCAAAGTTCTTCGGGAAGCGAATAGGCGTTTTTCGCTTTTTCGGCGAGGTACGCCGTTTGATAATAACTCGGCACGGGGTATTGAGTTTCGTCCGCGTTGTTGTTAAGCGAGCCCGTAACGACGACGGTTACGCCGGCGTCGGCGATAAACGACGGAAGTTCGCCCTTATCTCCGTCTTTCGACGCGACGGCAAAAGTCCAGAAGTTCGGGGTTACGACGAGATAGCCGTCGGGTATTTCGCTCACGTCGAGCGGTATTTCGTAGTTTTTAACGGGATTTACCGTGTACTGAATGAGGTCGGTAAAGTAGGCGTTTGTCTCGGACGGTTTTACGTTTGCAAGCACGGCGAAAACCGCTTTATGTCCGTTCGCGCTTGCGTCGCGTATCGCGGCGGCGATATTGCGAACGGTACCCGTTGCTCCGTCGTAGAACAAATCTTCGGCGGTTTTATATCTTTCGTCTACCGTGTCCACGTATTTATCGCAACCGAAAAAGTCCGCGAGCAATCCGAGATATTTACCGAGAAGAACGTCGTCGTCGCATTTCCAGATTATAAACCGCGAAGCGAATAGCGCGGCGAGCGTTTTCGTAACGACGTCCGAACCGACGGTAACGCCCCTGCCGTTTATATACGCCGATAGGCGGTTTTTTAATTCTACGAGAGAGAAGTCTCGCTCGTAATAAGCGGAATGGTCGGGATCGATATCCTCCGCCGTTTCTTCTTCGTCCTCGTCCGAGTTAGTCGTTTCCGAGAACTCTTCCGCGAACAGTTTATCGTATAAACTCGTCGCACCCTCTTGCGGCGAAACGTAGCCCTCGTCGAAAGCCTTGCTCTCGACGGGTTGCGATTGTTCCGCAGTCATTTTTTTCAAGCCTATCTTACGCAAACTCACGCCGATAACGAGCGACACGATAAGTATGGCGCAAACGATTATCTGCATATAAAGCCCGATTACGTTTTCCATAAACAAGTCGAAGTCTATTATATCCATTCTGTTGAAGATTTCCGTCAGCAAGGAAAGCACCATAAGTATCGACGAAACGATAATCGTTATAAGTCCCGCTTTAGCCGCCTTTTTATACGACTTATTTGAATTGTTTTGCGCGCTCAATCTGTAACCTCCGCTTATTATATTTGATTCCGATTGTAAAAATTCCGTTTTATCGCGTCTATCTTTTCCGACGGGACGCCCCGTTACGCTAACCTTTCCCGTAAGTTTTACGTCGCCGACGTTAGAACAAACGTAAACCTCGTACTCGCCGCCCTCGATTATTTTCGCGTTTTGCCCGCCGTCGTAAACGGTAAACGCTTCTTGCGGCAACGTTATCGACACGGTAGCGGAAGACTTCGCTCCCAGCCGAATTTTCTTAAACGCTTTCAGTTGCTTTAACGGTCTTATAAGTTCCGTCTCTTTTTTACCTATATAAATTTGCGCCGTTTCTTCCGCCGCCCGTCGCGACGTATTTTTAACGGTAAACTCCGCGACATTACCCCTTATTTTCAGTTTGGAATACTCGAAAGAAGAACTATCTTTGCCGTATCCGAACGGGTATTTTTGAACGACTTCGTTCGCGTCGTAGTTTCTGTAACCGATAAACGCGCCTATCTTGTTTTTTTCGGTTTCTTTGTCCGCTCTTATTTTATAAAAATATTCGTCGGTGTCGCAATAAAGCGTATAAGCGAGCCGCCCCGAGGCGACGTTTTTACCGCTTAGCGTTTCGCATATCGCGCGGAAAGATATTTCCGCTCTCGCCGTAACGACTAATGCCGCCGCGCATCTATCGAACGCTCTCGCGTCCGCCGCAAAGTTTCCGCATAAAACGGCTATAACGCGATTATTTTTTCGCGCGAGCGAGTGTAAAAGCGCGATTTGGTTTGCGGGAAGTCTCGCGATTTCCGACGTTTCCGTCGCGCTCCCGCGGCGATCGCCTTGTCCTACGAACACCAACGCGACGTCCGCTTTTGCTCCGAGCGTTAC
>CAZNWP010000130.1:0-2315 GCA_964576995.1 uncultured Christensenella sp.
TCGGTAATGCGTTTTTGATGAACGCCCGCCCCGACTTTAAGAATGATATAATCGAAATGTTTTTTTAACGCGGAAATAATTTGCTCTCTGAAACTTTTTTCTTTACAAATATCTATGTAATGCAAAAGACCGGTTGCAACGTATTTTCTGCACCATACGTCCCAGCCTCTTAACTCGTTTTTAACGTCATAAGTAGAAAATCTTCCTAGCGGATCTTGTGCCGAAAGCATATCTTTTACCGCATAGGTCAATACGTCGTATAACTCTTCGTCTTTCGTGTAAGCGTAAACCAAGCACGCGCCGCGCATTGCTTTACCGAAATATTCGCCGCGCCAACCGTTGTCGTCGGCGTCGGAAAAAAACTTAAACGGTAAAACGAATTTTTTCCATAGTTCTTTGTCCTTTACTTGGTTGTCAAGAATGTAATCGACGTATTTTTCGGGAAAGCCGCAAAAACGGCTTTCCCCAAAATCTAAAAAACTTATTTTTTCAGTAATCATCAGTCAGTCCTTAATTGTTTTGTAAGTTTTTTGCGGGATACCCCGCTGTCTTTGTTTTTAAGGCTATCGATAAAAAAGTTTATTATATCGCACGTAACGTTTTCCGTCATTACGAGGAGCAAAGCGACGTGGTAACCGCCCTTCTATCCGTCATTGCAATGATCGGTTTTATTACGGCAAAGCCACTTTTAACGATGGAATTATCAATACGGAATAACAAACACCGCGTCACCCGCGTTAAGAGTTACCGTATAAGAACCGTTGTCAAGCTCTATATCAGACCTTACCCCGTTGATAAACACCGCCGCATACGCATATTCAGGCGAAAAAGTTATCGTAGACGTTTGCGGAACAGTGCCGTATATGGGGTTTGTAACGTTTTGCAACATATACATATAGTCGTTTTGAGCCTTGTCGTAAAGTTCGGTAACAATCGCGTACTCTTTATTAGAAGTAACCTTAGTAACCTTAGTAAGCGTTCCGCCGGTTGCAAGATTAACTTGCGGGCTATTATAAGAAACGGTTGTTCCCTTAACAATTTTAGAAGAAAGGTAATCGAAGTTCAAAATAACGTTGGCAAACGCTTTATTTTCGGCAATAATCTTCTTCATAAAATTATATAAATCCGTTATATCGCCTTTCTCGCTAACGAAAGTAGAACCCGAAACAACCGTTTCGTCTGTAGTAGATTCTTTTTGCCAATAGGTATAATAAACCATTTCTTTAACGCCGAACCCCAACATCAAATTGTTTAAGTATCTGGCGTCCGCTTCGGACAGTTCTCTGCGGTTAAGCGTGCCGTTAGAATACCACGCGCTTGTTTGCGCAACGTGTTTCAGTTGAATTCCGCGTTCTGCGCATAAAGCCGCCGTAAGCTGAAAGCCTTTTATGTATTCCTCTATTATCCCCTTAGAATTTGTCATCGGATACTGATCGTATTGAAGATAATCGCAACCGGTAGCGTCTAAAAAAGAAGTAACGTATGCGGTATATCTAGTATATAATTCAGAATCCGAAACGTCAGAATCTTTTCTGTTTGTTTCGTCAACGTTTCCTTTTCCCGCAAGGGGCGGATAAAATCTGAACGCCGTTCTCTCCATAGGATAAAGATTCATTTGCACGTACGCGGTAGAACAAACTCTTTTTATAGATTTGTATACTTGCCCGTAAGCTGTTGCCATTTTATAATCGGGTTCATCCTGCAAAATCACGCCGTAAAAAGCTTCGTGATTGCAATATCCCTCTAAACATTTTTTAACGAAATCGTCTAACGCTTTTTCGTTTTGAAATTTTCGGTTTCTGATACCGCTAGCGATATCGCTATCGGTAAAATTCCCCGAGCCAATAACGCCGCCGTCGGAAATCTCTCTGCACAACAAAATCAGTCTATAATCGGTAACCACAACCTTTAAGCCGACGCTTGCAGCCATATCCATAAGGTTTTTAAGGTTATTGAGTTCCGCCGACGAAGACGTCATCGGCGTCCCCGATGAAATACTCGCTACAGACACGCTTGCCGCGTTTTGCGGGAGAAGAATAGTCATCCCCGCATTTTTATACAGGGTAAGCGCGTCTTTAGTGAGATAGTTTTTATTTACAGAAGCGTATGCGGAAAACTCAAAGTTTTTATCGTTTCCGTCGTACGCCGGAGCATTTTCTAAGCGGCTAATTAAAAAAAAGTGTTATTAGTAGTATTAAACGTTTCGTCCTTCTCTGGAATGTTAGAACGCAAATCATCGGTGTTGCAATCTGTATATATACCGTTAATCTTGAACTTAGCCTGATAGTGCGTTGCAGACCAGAACACCAATTTAC
>CAZNWP010000131.1:0-2282 GCA_964576995.1 uncultured Christensenella sp.
TCGTAAAACTTCAACTGCCCGCGGGCAAAGCAACGCCCGGTCCGCCCGTAGGTTCTACGTTAGGCCCGCACGGTATCAACATTCCGGGGTTCACGAAGGAGTTTAACGCTAAGACGCAAGATCAAGCAGGTCTTATAATCCCCGTCGTTATGACGATTTATCAAGATCGCTCTTTTACTTTCATCTTAAAGACGCCCCCCGCGCCCGTTCTTATTAAAAAGGCGTGCGGAATAGAAACGGCGAGCGCGGCACCCAACAAAAACAAGGTTGCCAAGATCACCAAGGCGCAAGTAGAAGAAATAGCGAAAACCAAAATGCCCGATCTCAACGCCAATACTTTAGAAGCGGCTGCAAGCATGATCGCGGGAACCGCCAGAAGTATGGGTATCGAAGTCGTAGATTAAGGAATAACGTGGGAGGGGTTTTCCCCGAACGTACCACGGGAGGTAATTAAAAATGAAACACGGAAAAAAATATATAGACAGCGTAAAGACTATCGAGTCTTCTAAACTTTACGACGCGGACGAAGCGATATCTCTCGTTCTCGATTCCGCTAAAGCGAAATTCGACGAAACGGTCGAACTTCACGTTCGTCTCGGCGTAGATCCGAAACAAGCGGATCAACAAGTCAGAGGCGTTCTCGTTCTTCCCAACGGAACGGGCAAAAACGTGAGAGTTTTAGTTCTCGCTAAAGGCGAAAAAGCGGATCAAGCCAAAGCCGCCGGCGCAGACTTCGTCGGAGCGGAAGATATGATTCAAAAAATCCAGACGGAAAACTGGTTCGATTACGACGTTATCATCACCACGCCCGATATGATGGGGTTGGTTGGTCGTATCGGTAAGGTTTTAGGTCCTAAGGGCTTAATGCCTAACCCGAAATCGGGAACGGTTACCATGGACGTCGAAAAGGCGATTAAAGACACGAAAGCAGGTAAAGTCGAATACAGACTCGACAAAACCGCTATCATCCACTGTGCGATCGGCAAAAAGAGTTTCGGCAAAGAAAAAATCAAAGAAAACTACGACGCGCTTATGGAAGCGATTATTAAGGCTAAACCCTCCGCTGCGAAAGGTCAATACATTAAGAGTGTTGCTCTCGCAAGCACGATGGGCCCCGGCGTAAAAATCGCCGCAAAGATGTAATTTTTGCTTGACAAAAATTCGTTTTGGCGTTATAATCTATTAGTAACAATTAAATAGCCTAAGACAGTAGGTGATAACTTGCGGGGTTACCCGCGGACCAACCGAGGCGGATTTTTATGCAGAACTATTAAAGCGTTCTCGTATTCCGCGCGGAGTCGAGGGCGCTTTTGATATTTAGAAGGAGGTATAAGAATGTCGGCAAGTCAAGAACTTAGAAAAGAAATTTCTCAAGAAATCAAGGCTAAATTCGAACAAGCAAAGTCGGTAGTGTTCGTTAAATCCAGCGGTCTTACCGTTGCGCAAGACACCGAACTCCGTCGCGAATTCAGAAAGAACAACGTCGAGTATAAGGTTTATAAAAACACCCTTATCAGATACGCTCTTCACGATTTAGGCATTACGGAATTCGACGACGATTTGAACGGTCCTACGTCGGTAGCGTTCGGAACGGACGAAACGGGCGCGTCGAAAATTATTTTAGACGCAACTAAAAAATACGACGGCAAGTTCGAAATTAAGAGCGGTTACGTTGACGGCGCTAAAGTTGACGTGGCGGGCGTTAAAGCCCTCGCAACGATGCCTTCGAAAGAAGAACTCATTGCAAAGATGCTCGGCTCGTTGCAGTCGCCCATTACCAAGTTTGCGGGCGTACTTTCGGCGATACCGAGAGGTTTGGTTATTGCGCTTAACCAAATAGCGGAAAAGAAAGCGTAAAAAAACAAAAAATAAAAATAAAAAATCAAATTAAAAAATAAGGAATATTTGGAGGATAAAAAAATGGCTGATATCAACAAAATGATAGAAGAAGTAAAAGGTATGACGGTTTTAGAACTTAACGAACTCGTTAAGGCGTTAGAAGAAGAATTCGGTGTAAGCGCGGCTGCTCCCGTAGCGGTTGCTGCTGCTCCCGCTGCTGCGGCTGCTGCTCCCGCTGCGGAAGAAAAGACCGAATTCAACGTAGTATTGAAAGACGTTGGAGCGAATAAGATCGGCGTTATCAAAGTCGTTAAAGAAGTAACCGGTTTAGGTCTCGTAGAATCCAAGGCTATGGCTGAAGCGGGCAAAACCATCAAAGAAAACGTACCCAAAGAAGAAGCGGACAAAATCGTCGCTCAATTCAAAGAAGCGGGTGCTACCGC
>CAZNWP010000132.1:0-2204 GCA_964576995.1 uncultured Christensenella sp.
AATCTCTTCCAATCTTTCTTGCGTAATCATTTTCACCCATCCTATTTTTGCTAACTAGGTTAGATTATATCACCTTTACTCTAAATAGTCAAACGATTTGCGCCGCTCTACGAATTTTTTACAGATTTTTCACAAGGCGATCATGTTGAATATGGAGTTTGAAAAACTACCGAAATTGATATTGGTGCAAAAGAGAAAGATTTAATAATTATTAAAGAGAGAGCCTAAAACTCAATCAAAAGTTCAATAAGGGGTGGCACTCGTGCCGCAAAAAATAAAGGAAAAAATTAAGTCCTAACATCACGAATTAGACGAAAACACTTTCTCCCCACGGATAAAATCCGCGAGGAGAAAAAATAGTCCGTTTTTTGTTGTAAACGCATTTATTATTTTACGATAATTTTTCCGACTTTATAATAATTTCCGTCGCTTACGGCGTCGGTACATAAACATAAATATTGCTTTCCGTCGGTTATCGCTATTTCTAAATCGTATTCGCCCGCAAGAAGTGCAGTCAAAGCCGTCTCCGTACGGTTTCGTTTTTCGGGAAGCCATTCTCTTACGTCAACCTCCGTATCCGCGTTTACTTCCGTATCGTCGTTTTTAAGCCTAACGACGAAATCCGCTTTTTTATATATCGGCGCGACTCCGACGTTTTCAGTCTCGATTTTTATCGTAAACGCTTCTCCGACTTTTACAGTTTCGGGGTATTCCGCGTAGTTTATCTTAAAGTGATAACCCGCCTTAGCGATAAAGTCGTCGACTTTTTCTTTCCATTCCCAAGGGATAGGCAAAGACTTCGCGTTAAACGTGCTTACGTGCCACGAGAGCAGAGTTTCGAAAATTTTATCAATATCCCATCCCTGTCTTTTCCATTCGCCGAGCCACCAATACGCTTCGAAAGACACGTGCCCGTGCTTCCAGATATCGCCCATTCTCGCGACTTTGGGCGGGAGCATTTCGTAAGTTAAATTAGGTCTGCCTATACAGTCCGCGCGCCAACCTACGGAAGTTTTTTCGTTAGAATGTTCTATAAGACTCGGAATACACGTTTGACCTATTAAGAGCGTGTTCTTGAACGCGTCCGTGTAAACGTCGACGAATCTTTCGAGTTGCTCTTCCGAAAACCAATCGACGTGGCTTCCCTCGCCCCACGCGCCGGGGAGCGATATATCCATAAACGCAAGCGCGGGTTCTTTATCGAACCTCTCGCCGAACGCCCTTACCGCTCTGCCGAAATACTCTAAAAAGCGCGGATCTTTCGGGCAGTCTTTAACCCTCATTCCGTCGGGACGGGCAGGGCAGTCGATTTTTTCTTTAAGCCAATCGGGAACGTCGTCCAATTCTCTCGTACTGTGTTGCATAATACGGAACATCACGGTTTGTCCGTTTGCCTTCGCCTTATCGAAAATATCCTCTATAAAGGCGTAATTATATTCGCCTTCGCGAGGCTCGAACTCTTTCCACAAAATACGAATATAGACGACGGAACAATCGGGATAATACCCTTGCTCTCTACCGTTCTCCTCGACGTAATCGGGAACGGGATAACACTCTACATGTTCCGTTTCCGTCATATTGTTTTCGGGACGAACGATCAAATCGGAATACAGCGCGTCGCCGTTAAAATGTTGAAAACTCGTAAAGCCGATATACGGGTTTTGTTTTGCTTCTCTTTTATAATTAAAAAACTTTTTCATAATTATATTATTTTTTATTATCTTGTAATTCGTTAATTTCTTTTAAATCTACTACTTCTTGTGTATCATTTTTAACTTCAATCTCTTTAGTTTCAGCTTTTATATTAACTTCATCTAAATTTGAACTTTCTTCAAGCTCAGTTAAAATCTTTTCTGCAGCTTCTTTTTGAGCAAATTCTTCTTTAACTTCTTCAGCAGATTTTCCGTTTAGTATTTCCATGAATTCATCACCTGTTATAGTTTCTTTTTCTAATAAGTAGTTAGAAAGTTCATGAAGTTTATCTATATTTTCTTCCAATATTCTTCTAGCTTTATTATGAGCATCTTTTATTATACTTAATACTTCTTTATCTATTTTTGCAGCTGTATCTGATGAACAAGCTAGTGAAGCATCTCCACCTAAATATTGATTAGTAATCGTCTCAAGAGCCATCATATCAAACTCTTCACTCATTCCATAACGAGTAACCATAGCTCTAGCAATTCTTGTTGCTTGTTCTATAT
>CAZNWP010000133.1:0-2195 GCA_964576995.1 uncultured Christensenella sp.
CGAAATACCTATACATTATTACTAGAACGACGCTCGAAATTATGCTCGGCAAAAATAAAACCGTTTTAAATACGCCGTGAAAGAACCGTTCTTTATAAATGTAATAAGCAAACAAAATCGTAAGCATCGTTCCGAAAAAGAATGACGCGATATAATATATCAACGAATTCTTAAATGCTACGAGCAATATGCCGTCGCCGGCAAAATCCTTGATAACTTTCGCGAAGTTTTCAAACCCCGCGAGAACGTAATCTTTTCCGTCGAATTTTTGAAACGCCAACAATACTGTGTTGATATTTACGTAAACGTAAAACAACAGAAATTGCACTATCGGTAAAATCAATAAAACACTATAAAATATTACGTCGTTTTTATTTTTAAATACGGAATTTTTTACTTTCTTCATCACTTAAACCTTTACTTAACGCAGTTACGCTATAACCAAAGAACTCCATTCTTTGCTAAAATAGTCGCTTACGCCGTTAAAATATTTTAAAGCCGTAGTATCTTTCTTTCTGAAAGAATCGAACGGAGTTACGCTTTTACCCGCGGCAAAAGTCGCGGAATATTGCAACGTTTGATGGTTACCGTAGAAAGTCGGAGAACCGGACGCTTGATAAACTACCGTCCCGTTAGTGCCGTCGTGAATTTTCCATACGCTCTTTCCGAAATAACTGAGAGAATTATATTGTTCGTCGGTAAGATCATACTTCATCGCTATCGGCGTACCCGTCGTTACGGTATACTCTCTCAACGCGTCAAGAGAATAACTGTACTTTAAGAACGCTTTTGCAAGGTCTATTTTGCTTTCGTCTATATACGCGTTGATAAACGCGAAAGTATTTTGCTGTTCCGTATAAGTCGTTTTACCGAGATAATCCGTGCTTACTTTAGGCGTCGGCAAAAACGCGTAACGGCAATCGGACTTATTTTTTCCGAGCAACTTAAAACTCGAAGACGCTTCGGTTTCCCACCAAGAACCTTCAACGAGCATTGCAATAGATTTGCCCGAATTATCGTTAAGGAAATTATATTGCGCGTCGGTATGAGAAACGGTTGCCTTAAACGCAACGTCGCTATCGTAATATTTATCTTCGGAAAGAATTTTCTCAAGAACTTTCAACGCGTAATATCTACCCGCCGTTTTAAATAATTTATTACCTTCGCTCGGGTTGGCGATCGTCGTTTCGGACAAAACTACGTCGTCGAATAAAGCGTTAGCGTTTTCCGTGATATTTTGCACGTAAGAACTTAATTTACCGTTTAAGTTATAATACGTAGAAAGATTGCTCACACCTTCATAATCAACAGCGAAAGCCTCTAACAACCAAGCCAAATACGTGGTATAATACCAGCCCGTCCAAGTAACGGGAACGACGCCACGCGTATACATTCTATCGAAAAGAATAAACATATCTTCGTAAGTTGCAGGCAAACCGTCGTCGTAAGTTCCGTATTGACCGTCGGGTCCCATAGAACGATCTCCCGCCTCGTTAGTAAAGCCTACCGTTCCGGAATAATTTTTCTCGCTCGGGCAGTCGTTCTTTTTAAAGAACAAACTGTTATCGTTGAACATATCGACGTTATAAATCAATCCGTAAACACCTTCTTGCCTCGGAAGCGCGTAATACTTTCCGTTATAAGACTTGAAATAAGTTTTTTGATTTTCCGTCAGTCTGCTCTCCAAACTGTTCTCTCCGCCTTCGGTAACGATATCGGTTATATCGAGGAATTTTCCGTCTCTCGCTTCAGAATAATAAGATCCGCTGAGATAAAAAATCTCGTTTTTACTCGACGCAACGGACGCCAATTCGGTATGCGAAGATTTGTTATTGTTTATTATAACCTGCACGCCTACGTTGTCGCCCAATTTATAATCCGCGTAGTCTTTTTCAAAACTCGTTTTCAGTTTTTGAAGCCATTCGTCGCCGTATCCGCCATTATAGTTGGAAATATATAACTGGGTTTTCGTGGTATCGATGGTTGGTCCATCGGGATTACTAAAACAGCCCGCCGCAAAAACCAACGACGACGTCGTCATTACGGATAAAAGCAAAGCAATTAACCTATTCATTTTTTTCATAAAACACCTGCCATTAGTTATTTACCGAAAAAAGCGCAAAAAGCCCCTTTAACGGTTACTAATATTATAACTCATCACCCCCCCCGCGTCAATACGTCTCGTTATCTTATAT
>CAZNWP010000134.1:0-2145 GCA_964576995.1 uncultured Christensenella sp.
ACCGCGCCGTCTTCGGGTTTAAAGCGACCGTAAGTACCTTTGGACTTTTCGTACGCTTCGTTGGGTTCCATACCCTTTTTGATGAAGTCCGTCATTTTGCCGAGAGATACGAACTCGTAACCGATAACTTCGTCGTTTTCGTCGAGAGCCATTCTCGTACAATAACCTTCCGTCATTTCGAGATATCTGACGCCCTTTGCCTTAGTGCCGTACATAGTTCCTACCATAGAACGCGCGCCCTTGCCTAAGTCCTCCATACCCGCGCCGATAACGAGACCGTCCTCCGAGAACGCGGACTGCGAACGACCGTAAACGATTTGCAAGAACAACTCGCGCATCGCGGTGTTGATAGCGTCGCACACCAAGTCGGTGTTAAGCGCTTCTAAAAGGGTTTTGCCGGGGAGAATTTCCGCCGCCATTGCCGCCGAGTGAGTCATACCGGAACAACCGATCGTCTCGACGAGTGCCTCTTCGATGATGCCGTTTTTAACGTTTAACGACAACTTGCAAGCGCCCTGTTGCGGCGCGCACCAACCGACGCCGTGCGTATAAGCGGAAATATCTTTTATTTCTTTCGCTTGTACCCATTTGCCCTCTTCGGGAATGGGCGCGGGTCCGTGTTTCGGACCTTTTGCAACACAGCACATTTCTTTAACTTCTGCCGAATACTGCATAAAAATATGCCCTCCAAAATATTTTCTAAATAATCGTCTTTTTTAAGTATACCAAAAATTTGTTTTTTTGACAAATATTTTAACCGATATTTACGGATTTTATCAAACTACTTTGCAATTAAAAACATAAACGGCGTTCCGCCGCGTGTTTTCGCAACGGAACGCCGTAATTTTTCGGCTATTTATTATACGCCTTTCTTCGCTCTGCGGAGAGTTTCCGCGTCGGAAGTGTTAGATTTAGAAACGTGTCCTTTAAGCGGCATAATCTTGTCGTTGATAAAGTCTACGATCCAATCCGCTTGCGGGAAGAATTCTTCGTCGAATTCGTGAGGCGGAGTTATCCAGTTCTTCGCGCCGCATACGACGGGCGGAGCGTCGAGATAATCGAAGCAGAGTTCGCCGATATTTCTCGCGAAGTCGTTAAGGATAGAACCTCTTTCGCAAGCGTCGGAAGCAAGGATAATCTTGCCCGTCTTTTTAACGCTTTCCACGACCTTATCGTAGTTGAACGGAACGATACTGCGCGCGTCGATAATTTCCGCTTCTACGCCGTATTTTTCGGAAAGAATCTTAGCCGCTTCAACCGCTTTATAAAGGGTTGCGCCGATGGTTAAGATGGTAACGTCGCTTCCGACTCTCTTAACGTCGGGTTCACCGAGCGGGATTTCGTAATAACCCGTGGGAACGCCTTCTTTATGGAATTCTTCGCCCTTACCGTAAATTCTCTGGCTTTCGAAGAAGATTACGGGATCCGTACCGTTGAGTGCGGCGTTCATTAAGCCCTTAGCGTCGTAAGGCGTCGCGGGGAAGCAAACTTTAAGCCCCGGAACGTGCGCGGGAAGCGCTACCCAGTCTTGCGAGTGTTGCGCGCCGTACTTGCTGCCGACGGAAACGCGGAGAACTACGGGCATTTTGAGTATGCCGGAAGACATTGCCTGCCATTTAGCGAGTTGGTTGAATATTTCGTCGCCCGCTCTGCCCATAAAGTCGGCGTACATAAGTTCTACTATTACTCTGCCGCCGCAAAGAGCGTAACCGACCGCCGATGAAACGATAGCCGCTTCGGAGATAGGCGAGTTGAAAAGTCTGTGATACGGAAGCGCTTCGGTAAGTCCTTTATAAACCGCGAACGCGCCGCCCCAATCTCTGACGTCTTCGCCGTAGGAAGTGAGCGTCGGATCTTTATAATATCTGTCGATTATCGCTTCGAACAAGCCGTCGCGGATATTAAACGCTTTCATATCGGACACTTTGTTGCCCTTGTCGTCGAACGCGTAACGGAGTTTGTTTGCGATTTGTTTGACTCTCGGATTTTCTTCCATAGGCATTTTCACGTCTACGGGGCGATCTTCCATCTTTTCCACCGCGCCGTTGGAGAACATAAGATTCTCGATATAGTACGGATCTTTGGAGAAGTCGTGATAAGGCGATTCAACGGGATCCGCCGCGAGTTTGCAGAGTTTAAGCATTC
>CAZNWP010000135.1:0-2107 GCA_964576995.1 uncultured Christensenella sp.
GAAACGTGTTATCCCGTCGAAGAGGAAATAGACCTCGGATACAAGGTTGCGCAGGTAATAAGTCAAAGCGCGCGCGCCCAAGTAATCGGCGTTCAAAGCGGCGTAGGCTCGATAATTACCGACGGAGAATTGTTTTTATGCGTCGTAGCCTTGCAATCGGGCGAAAAAAGCGGTATAATAAAGGAAGAGAGGATAATACCGTTCAGAATAGAGACCGAGTGCGAAGAGGCGATGCCGTCGGCGAAGTCCGTCGCTCGCGCGTGCGTGAAGTCGTTAAAGACGGATATATACGTCGACGAAAACGCGGGTACGAGTAAACTCGTCGCTAACGTTATAATAAAGTGCGAGGGCGAAGCGTTTTTCGAAGAAACGAAAAGCGTTGCCGTAGACGCGTTTATGCCGGAGTATTCCGCGGAAACCGAGTACGAAAATTCGTTCTCGATAAGAAAACTCGACGTAACGAGCGAAAAAGCGACGGTGGCGGAGAGAATAGCGGTAGACGAAATACCGTCTGGCGCGTACGTAGCCGCCGCTTGCGGCGAAAAAGCGGAAGTCGTTTCCGTGGAGAAAACGACGGACGGAATAAGCGTGGCGGGAACGTTATCGGTAAATATTTTGTTCACCGACGCGGACGGAAAAATCTTTTCTCGCAAAGCGGAATCCCCGTTCGAGAGAAAGATTAAGGCGGCAAACGCCGACGAATACGTCGTGTCCGTAACCGCGTTCCGCGCTCAAGCGAAAATCGTATCGGCGAGCGAAGCGGAAATATCGTCGGACTTGTGTTTTTCCGTCTATCCCGAGGAGAAAACGTATTTTAAGTATATCACCGAGGCTCGATCCGTCGGCGAAAAGCCCGTCAACGACCACGCAATAAGCGTGTATTTTGCTCTTGCGGGCGAGGATTTGTGGGGACTGTCAAAACGTCTCGGCGTTCACCCTCAAACGGTTTTAGAGAGCAATACCGATTTGCAATTTCCGTTATCGGGCGAAGAACGCATAATCGTCTATCGCGGAAAATAGTATTTGATAATCGAAAAAATAAAGGAATTTACTTATGAGAAAAATTACGGTAAAAATTCCCGCCAAACTCAATTTGACTTTGGATATAAAGGGGATAAATAACGGCTATCACGAACTCGATTCGCTGTTTATAAGCGTTAACGTTTTTGATACGGTAATCGCAAGAAAGAGGAAAGACGGAGAAATTCGCCTTTCCTTTTGCGGCGTTCCGATAGGCGTTTCCGCGGAAAAGTCCAACGCGTATAAAGCGGCAAAGGCGTTCGTAGAAAAGTTCAACACGCTCGGCGCGGATATAGTCGTAAAACGCAAAATTCCCGCGGGCGGCGGAATGGGCGGATCTTCCGCAGACGCGGCGGGAACGCTTAAAGCCTTGGCGGCGTTATACGGCGTTAATGACGGAGTAAAGGATATAGCCGACGCAATAGGCAGCGACGTCGCGTTTATGCTCGACGGAGGCTTTGCCCGCGTTCGCGGTAGAGGTACGGACGTAACGCCGATAGATACGAACGCTAAAATATATTTTCTGTTGCTTACGGGCGGCGGGGGCGTATCGTCCGCGGAATGTTATAAGCGTTACGACTTGCGCGGTGAAACTTACCCGCCTTGCACGGACGAAGTTTTGACCGCAGTCAAGAACGGCGATTACGACTTTATAGCCCGAACGATAAAAAACGACCTTGCCTTGGCGGCGCAAGACCTCGCGCCCGAAATTGGCGATAAACTCGCTGCGTTAAAACCGTTCGGATCGGCTTGCGTAACGGGATCGGGGTCTACCGTGTTCGCGGTCTTCGGCGATAAAAAAGCGCGAAACGTCGCGTATAAAAGGTTAAAAAAATCCTACGGAAAAGCAATACTCAAAGCCGAAACCCCGCAAGGCGCGGTGATGTAGGTGCGGGTAAGAGGTAATAGTTAATAGTGAATAAGCGAGGAATATGATTAGGAAAATGCTATCAATTATTACAATTCTTACTTTTTACTTACGGTTGCCCGCCCGCTGATCCATACGGTCATTCTGAGCCTTGCCCGCTCTGACGATACCTACGAAGAATCTCAAACGTTTTACCGCGTACTCGTCGTATAACGTGTT
>CAZNWP010000136.1:0-2019 GCA_964576995.1 uncultured Christensenella sp.
TAATTATATTATATACTTTTTCTAACGGTAAAGCAATAAAATAAACGTCGATTTTCAAAAAACGCTTGCTTTTCGCGGCGGCGAGTTGTATACTTTAATTATGAGTTACGATATTATTGATTTTCATACGCACCCGTTTTTGTACGAACGGGACAACATTTGCAGCCACAAAGACTTCGTTAAAATGAACGCCGACTTCACGGCGGAACTTATGAAAAAACACGGCGTATCGCGCTTTTGCGGCTCGGTTATTTGTTTCCAACCGCTACAAAGCGGCGAAACGCGATTAACGCGTATGCTTCGGAACAACGATACGGCGTTGTTTTTACGCGACTACTATAAGGGCGCGTATATCCCCGGTTTTCACGTACACCCCGACTATCCCGATGAAAGCGTTAAAGAGATAGACAGAATGAAAAAAGAAGGCGTAAACCTTATAGGCGAACTCGTCCCTTATATAGACGATTACGAGTTTAAGGGGGACGCTTTTCACGATATAATCGATTACGCGGAAAAACAAGATATGCTTATTAGCGTACACTCGGAAGCGGCGTACGACGACGATATGGACGAACTCGTTAAAAAGCACCCTAACGCTAAAATAATCGCGGCGCACCCCGGCGAACTCGGCAAATTTTTAAGACACGTCGCACGTTCGAAATTATCCGACAACTACTATTTAGATTTATCGGGAACGGGAATTTTCAGATACGGTATGCTTCGCCACGCGATAGACGCTATGGGGCTTGAACGTATTATATTCGGTTCGGATTATCCGACGTGCAATCCCGCCGTATTCGTCGGCGGAGTCAGAGACGACGAACTTTTAACCGAGAAAGAAAAGCAAGCGGTCTTAGCGGGCAACGCGGCGCGACTTCTGCGCTTGAAATAGCCCCGCGCATAGCGAGGTTAGCCGTATCTTTTTCGTAAAATTGCGCATATATATGGTATATGGCAACGGTGGTTTTAACGGGTGGCGGAACGGCGGGACATTGCACGCCGAATCTCGCGCTTATACCCTATCTCGTCAACGACTTCGATAAAATCAGCTATATAGGCAGTCTAAACGGAATGGAAAAAAATCTCGCGATCGCCGCGGGAATACCTTATTACGGCGTTGAAACGGCGAAACTCCAGAGAAAATTCACTCCGAAAAACTTAGCCCTGCCATTTAAGGTCGTTGCGGGAATAATCGGGGCGGGCAAAATACTCGACGAACTTAAACCCGACGTGGTTTTTTCTAAAGGCGGATACGTTGCCGTTCCCGTCGTCGTGGCGGCGAAAAAACGCGGAATACCCGTTATCGCGCACGAAAGCGACTACACGTTGGGGCTTGCCAATAAAATATCCGCGCGGTTTTGCAAAAAGGTTTTGACGGCTTTCCCCGAAACGGCTAAAACGATTAAACGCGGAGAATACGCGGGCGCGCCTCTTCGCGACTCGCTTTTTAATGCAAACAAAGCCGACTCTCTTAATTATTTCGGCTTCGACGGAACTAAACCCGTTCTTTTAATCACGGGCGGAAGTCAAGGCGCGCAAACGATAAATTCCGCGGTCGCCGCCGCTCTGCCCGATATCCTTCCCAAGTTTAACGTTATCCATTTATGCGGGAAAGGCAATCTTAAAAACGCGCGCAAAGCCGACGGTTACTACGTCGCGGAATTTTTACCGCAAATGGAAAAAGCGTTCGCTTGCGCCGACGTTTGCGTTAGCCGCGCGGGAGCGAACTCTCTTTTCGAGACGTTAAGCCTTAAAATCCCGTGCGTGCTTATTCCTCTTCCCAAAGGCGCGTCGCGCGGGGATCAAATATTAAATTCGGAATACTTTCAAAAAAGAGGTCTCGCCTACGTTCTACCGCAAAACGTTTTAACCGCGGAGTCGCTCGCGTTCGCCGTCAACTCGGTCTACGCAAACCGCTTTAATTACGCGCGCAACTTCGACAAGCACCCCGTTAAAAACGCGAGCCGCGAAATTTCGCGGATTATCGCAGATTGCAAGCGTTAAACAACGCCGCGTAAA
>CAZNWP010000137.1:0-2003 GCA_964576995.1 uncultured Christensenella sp.
CCGCGCCTTGCTTGCGTACGTCTATGTACGCGCACTTCGGACGCGGTCGCTAGTTGCCGAAAATCGCACCGTTCTCCCGTTTCGGCATTGATAGAACGAGTATAACGGCACGCCTTTCGGTTACGCGCTCCGCGCCTTGCTTGCGCTCCGTCGTGCGTGTTCCGCCTACACGTCATTGCGAGGAGCAAACCGCTTGCGGCTTGGGACGAGGCAATCTCGTCGGTAACGTTTTTACGAGTAAAACGGCGTGCGCCGCGTAACGGTCTACGGACGAGTTAAAGAGTGAAATTACGATAAAACTAATTACCGTGCGACGAGAAAATTCCCGCACGAGCAATTTATAAAGGGGAAACATATGAGTGATTGGATAAGGATTTGCCCGTGTTGCGCGGGTTGTCGTGATTACGACTATTGCGAAACGCCTTGCGTTACGGCTATGGCGTTTCTGTCGGGACGTTTCCCGCGGTAACCTAACGCTTATCGGCAAGTCAGAATACTTTCGGAGGATTACTTGATATGCAAAACAACGTTGCGCTGACGCGCGATGAGAAAAAAGACAAAAAAACCGCGTTATTATTGATTTTTTTAGCGACGGTTCTTTATATGATATCGTACGTGGGCAGAAAGTCTTACGACGCCAATATGAACGAGGCGATGAGTTTTTTCAACGTCGAAAAGAGTACCGCGGGTATCGTCGGCACGGCGTTTTTTATAGCGTACGGTGCGGGACAGGTTATTCACGGGCTTTTATGCTCTAAATACAACTTTAAATATTCTATTTTTACGGCGATAATAGTCGGCGGTGCGTGTAACTTGACGGTTGCGCTTCTTCCGTCGTCGGCGTTCGGTGTGATAAAGTATATCTGGATAATAAACGGATTTTCTCAAGCATCGCTCTGGTCGTCTCTCGTATTGATATTCAACGGCGTTCTTGCTAAAAGATATTCGGGACTTGCGTTATTTATAATGTGTTTCCCCGTTTCCGTCGGAACGTTTGTCGGGTACGGTCTTAGCGCGTGGTTTTCCGCTATCGGCAATTTTAAGTTGATATTTTACGTTTCCGCCGTGCTTATGTTTGCAGTCGGCGCGGTATGGTTTATCGCGTACGGTCCGTTAAAAATCAAATGTCAAGAGGCGAAGAGATATTACGACGAGTTAGACGGCGTTAGTTTAGATAAGACGGAGGGCGGAGAACGGAAAAGCGGAACGACGTCGGCTTTTTGGTTGATATTCGGAATTATGTGTTTGCTTGCTATCGCCAATAACTTCGTAAAAGACGGATTGACGAGTTGGGCGCCAACCTTCTTGAAAGAAAAATACGCATTAGAGAATTGGCTTTCCGTGCTTTTGACTTTGTTTTTGCCGGTATGCGCGTTGTTCGGAAGCAGTATCGCGCTTGCGCTCGATAAAAAGATCGGCAATTATTTCGTCGTTGCGGGTATATTGTTCGCCGCGTCGTTCGGAACGATGGGAATTATGATCGCTTGCATAAACCTCGATACGTTCGTTGTCGCGCTCGCGTGTTTTGCTTTAACTACGTGCCTTATGGCGGGTGTAAATAACGTCGTTACCGCTATCTACCCGATGGGGATTAATAACGGTAAGGTGAACGCCGGACTCGTTGCGGGACTCGTAGACGGCTTTTGTTACGTAGGAAGCGCGTTGTCTATGTACGGCTTCGGCGCGATTGCCGATAACAGCGGTTGGAACGCGGTTATGTGGGTTATTTTCTATTCGCTTATCGCGGCGACTGCAGTTTGTTTTATAACTTTTATAGCGTTAAATTTGAAAAAACGCAAGAAAAACTGATTTTTACGAAAACCAAAACGGATAAATTGCAATTTTTTGCTATTTATCCGTTATTTTTATACGAATAAAATTGCAAAAATTGCAAAAAAGGTGTAAAATGAATATTGAAAACAATAAGGAGATTAACTTATGAAATATGGATTTATAAAAACCGCGGTTTACACGCCCGAAATACGCGTAGCCGATACGGTTTA
>CAZNWP010000138.1:0-1989 GCA_964576995.1 uncultured Christensenella sp.
GATTTATAAAAACCGCGGTTTACACGCCCGAAATACGCGTAGCCGATACGGTTTACAATGCCGAAAACATTAAAAAGGGTATAGTCGTTGCGGAGCAGAACGGCGTGGAATTGCTCGTTTTCCCCGAAACGTGCGTAACGGGGTATACGTGCGGAGATTTGTTTTATTCCGACGTGCTTCTTTCCGCCGCGCTCGACGCGCTTAAAAGTATAGCGGCGTTCACGGAAGGAAAGAAAACGCTTATTTTCGTCGGTCTTCCTATAAAAAAAGACGGGCTTATATATAACGTCGCAGCGGGGATTTTCGACGGTAAAATTTTAGGGTTAGTGCCGAAATCGTATCTCCCCGATTACAACGAGTTTTACGATAAGCGGTTTTTTAAACCCGCGCCCGACGGAATATCTTATTACGAAGTTAATTATAAAAACGAGGTTGTAAAAGTTCCTTTCGGAAAAAATATAATATTCGCCGACTCGTCCGACGTTAATTTTAAGGTTTGCGCAGAAATTTGCGAAGATTTATGGACGCCTATACCTCCGTCCGTGTCGCACGTTTTGCACGGCGCGACGGTTATCGTCAATTTATCTTGCAGCGACGAGGTGTTGGGTAAAGCCGAAAGTCGTCGCGCGCTCGTAAAGGGGCAGTCTAATAAACTCGTTTGCGGTTACGTGTACGCCAACGCGGGCGACGGGGAGTCGACGACGGACAACGTTTTCTCGGGACATTCTTTAATCGCGGAAAACGGCGAAATAGTCGCGGAAAGCAAGTTCTTTCAAAACGGCTTAACAGTCGGCGAAATCGACTTGGAATACTTGTCTTACGTGAGAAGCAAGTTGTTTAATCAAGAGTTTAAGACGTCCGACGATTATATAACCGTTTCCTTTTCGTCTAAATTCGATGGTGACGTTTCTCGCGAATTTCCGCGCTCTCCGTTCACGCAAGGCGATTGCGATCATAAGCTTATCGTTGAAATGCAGGCTCAGGGCTTGAAAAAAAGAATATTGCACACTCACGCCGAAACGGTAGTATTAGGTCTGTCGGGCGGTCTCGATTCAACTCTCGCCGCAATCGTCGCGGTAAGGGCGATGCAACTCGCGGGAAAATCTTCTAAGGACGTAATCGCCCTTACGATGCCTTGTTTCGGAACGACTTCCCGTACTTTCGATAACTCCGTTAAACTCGCTCACGCGCTCGGCGTAACTCTTAAAAAGGTTAATATCGGTCAATCGGTTAAACGCCACTTGAAGGATATAAATCACGCGGAGGACGTGTACGACGCGGCTTACGAAAACGCGCAGGCGAGAGAGCGTACTCAGATTTTAATGGATATCGCCAATATGAAAAACGGTATGGTGGTCGGAACGGGCGATTTGTCCGAATTAGCGTTAGGATTTGCCACCTATAACGGCGACCACATGAGTATGTATGCGGTTAACGCGGGCGTCCCCAAAACGCTTATAAGATACGTAATAAAAAATTACGCCGATGACGTGAAAGGCAGACTTAAAACCGTGCTTTTAGATATTCTCGACACGCCCGTCAGTCCCGAACTTCTTCCGACGGACGGAGCCGTAACCGATCAGAAAACCGAAGAAATCGTCGGTCCGTATATATTGCACGATTACTTTTTATACGCGTTTAGCGAACGCGGATACGCTCCCGAAAAAATATATTATTTAGCGTGCAAAACGTTCGCGGGCGAGTTTAAGTCGGAAGAGATATTAAAACACTTAAAAACCTTTTTCCGTCGCTTTTTCAATCAACAGTTTAAGCGTTCGTGCTGTCCCGACGGTGTGAAGATAAGTCCCGTTTCGCTTTCTCCGCGCGGCGGGCTTAGAATGCCGTCCGACGCCGTAGCCTCTCTATGGCTTAATCGTCTCGAAAATTTATAACACAAGAAGTTGGAAACTCGCTTGTAATGATTACGGTTTTGCCGATACCTACGAAGAATCTCAAACGTTTTACCGCGTACTCGTCGTATAACGTGTT
>CAZNWP010000139.1:0-1979 GCA_964576995.1 uncultured Christensenella sp.
GCGAGGGTTTGTCTGCGTTCCGCTCTGATTTCGATAGGAACTTGATAGTTTGCGCCCCCGACTCTTCTTGCCTTAACTTCTACCATAGGCATGATATTGTTAAGCGCGGTGTTGAACATTTCTTTGGGATCTTGACCGACTTTTTCGGCAGCGGACGTGAACGCGTCGTATACGATGCTTTGAGCAACGCCCTTCTTGCCGTCGAGCATAACTTGATTGATGAGTTTGGTTACGACTTTATCGTTATACACGGGATCGGGCAAAACGTCTCTTTTTGCTATATTGCCTCTTCTTGGCATAATTATAATCCTCCTTTAATTTTTTTTGCCTTAAACTGTAATTATAAGGCGGTTTAAGGGTAAACCCTTTTTTAGTACGGCTATCGCTTGCCTTTTTAGGTAGCGAACCTTCTGCCTTTCGGCATACTGCCTACTTTATCGGGCTGTTTTCCGAATATCCGATTTAAGTAGGTTTAGTTTTTTAAATAAGTTTTATTTTTACTCTAAACTTATTTAGGTCTCTTTGCGCCGTATCTGGAACGGGCCTGTTTACGTTTTGCAACGCCCGCCGTATCCAGCGCGCCGCGTATGATATGATATCTTACGCCCGGCAAGTCTTTAACTCTGCCGCCGCGGATAAGAACCGAACTGTGTTCCTGCAAATTGTGTCCTTCGCCGGGAATGTAGACGATACCTTCCGCCTTGTTAGTCAGTCTGACACGCGCGATTTTTCTGAGCGCGGAGTTAGGCTTTTTGGGAGTAGTGGTGGTTACCGACAAGCAAACGCCGCGTTTTTGAGGACATTCGTCCAAAATCGGGGATTTGGATTTGTAAGTAGTCTGCTTTCTTCCCTGTCTGATTAACTGTTGAATTGTTGGCATACTTTACCTCCTTAATTTTTTGGATATCGGAAAACGGATTCGGAAGACCGTTTTTCTGCGTTAGTTACCGTACGGAATAATTCCGACGGAATAATATTGTACCATTTACGCGCAAAATAGTCAATCGAAAAACGCTCGATTGACGATATTTTTGCGTTTTCGGCGAAAAACCCGTAAGTTTTCCGCCACGTACCGCTTTTTATTCCGCTTTGTCCGTCGCTCTCGCGAGAACGGTTTGCGGAGATACGTTTTTATAATCTCTTATGCCCGTACCTGCGGGAATAAGTTTACCTATTATGACGTTTTCTTTAAGCCCGAGCAACGGATCGATTTTGTTCTTGATCGCCGCTTCGGTAAGCACTCTCGCCGTTTCTTGGAAAGACGCCGCGGAAAGGAAACTTTCTTTCGCGAGCGCGGCTTTCGTAATTCCGAGAAGGATACGTTTGCCTTGAGGCGGTCTTTGTCCCGTGCTTAATGCTTTCATCGTCTCTTCTTCGAATCTCGAAAGTTCTACTTTCTCGCCGGGGAGAATATCCGTATCGCCGGGGTTTTCGACTTGAACTTTCTTCATCATCTGGCGAACGATTATTTCGACGTGCTTGTCGTTTATATCAACGCCTTGTCCACGGTAAACGCTCTGGATTTCTCTCAAGATATAATCCTGAACGCCCTTTATACCCTTAGTCTTTAATATGTCTTGCGGGTAAACGGAACCGTTCGTCAAAACCGTACCGGGTTCGACTCTTTCGCCGTTTTTGATTACGACGCCCGTGCCGAACGGAATGGTGTAGTCTTTCGTTTCGCCTTCGTCGGTTGCAACGATAACGTGAATAATCTTGTCTTTTTCTTCGATCGTGGCAACGCCGCTGTGTTCGCAAACGATAGCCGCGCGTTTAGGTCTGCGCGCTTCGAAAAGTTCTTCGACTCTCGGCAAACCTTGAGTTATATCGCCCGTACTCGCTATACCGCCGGTATGGAACGTTCTCATGGTAAGTTGCGTACCCGGTTCACCTATGGACTGCGCCGCGATTATGCCGACCGCTTCGCCCACTTGAACGGGAGTATTGTTAGCCATGTTCTTTCCGTAACACTTAGCGCA
>CAZNWP010000140.1:0-1931 GCA_964576995.1 uncultured Christensenella sp.
TGAGTTGTTCTTCGGGTACGCCGATAGCGTCGGGCATTTTGCCGCCGTTGTCGTTTACCATTTTAACGTAGTCTTGCGGAACGGAAGAAGAGCCGTGCAAAACGATGGGGAAGTCGCCGAGTTCTTTTGCAACCGCTTTCAAGATATCGAAACGGAGTGCGGGGGGAACGAGAATACCTTCCGCGTTTCTGGTGCATTGTTCGGGTTTGAATTTGTACGCGCCGTGGCTGGTGCCGATTGCGATGGCTAGACTGTCGACGCCCGTTCTCTTAACGAATTCTACGACTTCTTCGGGTTTGGTGTAAGATTCGTTGCCGTGTTCGACTTTAACGTCGTCTTCGATACCGGCAAGAGTGCCGAGTTCGCCTTCAACGGTTACGTAGGGTACGTGCGCGTGAGCGTATTCGACTACCTTTTTGGTAAGAGCGACGTTCTCTTCGAAGGGAAGGTGTGAACCGTCGATCATAACGGAGGTAAACCCGCCGTCGATGCAGGCTTTGCACGTTTCGAAGTCGGGACCGTGATCGAGGTGTAATACGATGGGGATATCGGGACATTCGATAACCGCCGCTTCTACGAGTTTAACGAGGTAGGTGTGGTTAGCGTATGCTCTCGCGCCTTTGGAAACTTGAAGAATTACGGGAGCGTTTTCTTCTTTGCACGCTTCGGTGATACCTTGAACTATTTCCATGTTGTTGACGTTGAACGCGCCGATGGCGTAGCCGTTTTTATAGGCTTGTTCGAACATCTTTTTAGAATTTACTAATGCCATAAAAGCATCCTCCATAATATAATTTTTCAAACTTTTAACGTAGCGAACTTATAACCGCTTAGTAAAAGTCCCTATTGCTACGAGTATATTATATAACTTTTTCAAAATTTTAGCAAATATTTTTCATTTTATAAGTAAAATACTTTATAAAAAACTCGGAAAGTTGTAAAATATTAGCGTAAACGTCGCGCGGGCTTAGTCGAAGAGACGAATCTTTCGCCCGTTCGCGAAAAAATCGGAGGCTTTATGCAAGATCAAAGAATAAATACGTTGGCAAAAAATCTCGTGAACTATTCTTGTGCGTTAAAAAAGGGCGAGAAGGTTTTAATAGAGGCGAAGGGCGTCGACTATATGATAGTCAACGCGATTATAAAAGAAGTATATAAAGTCGGAGCGTATCCGTTCGTCGAAATATTCGACAACAGAGTAACGCGCGAACTTCTTCTCGGCGAAACGGAAGAACTCGCTAAACTTCGCGCAAAGTACGACGGCGCGAGAATGAACGAGATGGACGCGTATATAGGTATACGCGGCGGAAACAACGCGCTTGAAAATTGCGACGTGCCGGAAGAGAATTTGCAAATAGAAAGTGAGTTCTATTCGCACCCCGTCCACCACGAACTGCGCGTTAAAAACACGAAGTGGGTTATTTTGCGCTATCCCAACGAGGGAATGGCTCAGTCCGCGGAAATGAGTACGGACGCGTTCGAAGAGTTTTATTTTAACGTGTGCAATCTCGACTATTCTAAAATGGATAAGGCTATGGACGCGCTTAAAAAACGTCTCGACGCTGCGGATAAAGTCCGTATCGTAGCACCGAATACCGATATAAGTTTTTCGATAAAGGGTATAGGAAGCAAAAAATGTTCTGGCGAGAGAAATATTCCCGACGGCGAAATTTACACCGCGCCCGTAAAGAATAGCGTAAACGGCGTTATAACGTACAACGCGCCGTCCATTCAAAGCGGGTTTAGATACGAGAACGTCTCTCTAACCTTTAAGGACGGCAAAATAATAAAAGCGACGGGCAACGACGAAAAGAAGATAAACGCCATATTCGATACGGACGAGGGCGCGCGCTACGTCGGCGAATTTTCTTTCGGCGTTAATCCTTATATAAATAAGCCTATGGGCGATATATTGTTCGACGAAAAAATAT
>CAZNWP010000141.1:0-1901 GCA_964576995.1 uncultured Christensenella sp.
CCAAATTCAACGTACACGACGACGTTTTTCATTTCGATAGTAGAAGTATTATTACCAACCCCGGCGCAGTTCGCGCCGTCTACACCGGACAAATCGCCGTGCAATAAAACGTTTTCGAGAAGGTTCTTACCGAAGTTATTCCAAGAGAATAACGAAACGTTATTCGTCGTAGTCGTAACGATATTAGTGAACGCGATATTCTTTACAGTTACGTTTTCGATTCCGACAAAAATACCGTTACGCATTTTTACGTTATCAACGGTATGACCTTGTCCATCGAGTATTCCTCTGAAATACCCGCTGTATTGATTGCTAACGTAAGAATAGGTATGATTGTAACCGCTATAATCTATATCGGCAGTCAATATCGCATTGATAGGTTTACCTGTGCTGGTAGCCTTCAAAAATTCTACGAACTCGGCGGCTGTACCGATTGAGAAGTCTATAAGATAATATTCGCGAGACACGATAAAACTTTCGCCCTCGTTTTCCGCGTAAACGGTTATAACGTGATCGGTAACGATAGTATTCGTGCCCTCTGCAAGCGTGTTGCCGAAAGCCTCATTTTGTACTGTGAGAACGCCGTCCGCCATAGAGTATTTAGAAGCGTCTATCGTTGCGCCGTCGATTTCTACCTTAGTCGGGGCTACGTAATTGCCCGCGCTTAAAACATACTTTGCGTCGGTAAAATCAAAGGTAAACGTGTCTTTATTTTTCACGAAGTCGATTTTATCCAAATCGAAAGTCGCAGCGGGCTTTTTAACCTCAACGTTAATTATCTTGCTCGCGTTGGTGTTTTTCGCAGTCGTATATGAAGCGGTGATTTTGGTCTTACCTACTTTCTTCGCTTTAATTACGCCGTTTTCGACAGTAACTACGGAGTCGTCCTCTATTTCGTAGTTAATATTTGCGTTTTCAACTTGTTTATTGTTAAGTTTAACCGTAGCGGGCGAAGCAAACGTCGTGTTTGCGTTTTGTCCGTTTTTGCCTTCGGAGATATAAACGGTTACGTTTTCTTCCGCGAAGAGTTCCAATTTTTCCGTAACGGCTATGGAAACGGTTATTTCGCCGAGATTTACACCGTTAAAACTCGCCGTAATTTTTATGGAGGCGTTGCCTTGGCTTACGCCTTTAATCGCACCGCCCTCGTACGTCGCGGCGTCGCCCGTTATATTAGCGGTAAACGTGCCGCCGCTTACGGGTTTGCCGTCGTATAAAAGGGTTAAGCCTAAGTCTACGCTTTCCGTTTCGTACACGTTAGCGGTTATAAACTTACTTTGGAAAGAAAGTTTACTCGCGTCGTAATTTTCGACGGTTATCGCAATCGTATCGGTTAAACCGTCGCCGCTTACGGTGATAGTCGCGTTTCCGACACCCACGCCGCTAACCTTGCCGCTTTTATCGACGGTCGCTTTCGTAGCGTCCGACGAAGTAAATTCGAGTTCGCCGTAAACATTTTCAGCCGTGAACAAAAGTTGCAAGTCTTCGAACATCTTTAAGGTTGCCGCGTCCTCGTTGAAAGCCAACGTTTTATCGACGGACGGCGTTGCGGGACCTTCGGGCGTTACGGGATCTTTTTTACAAGCCGCGAAAGCCACGCAAGATATCGCGCATATAACCGACAATACGGTTATAATCCATTTTTTCATCTTTTTTAACTCCTTATAATTTTTCCGAAATATTTACGAGAGTAAGTAAATATTCGCATATTTTTTTCGGCGAAAAATTCGCCTCGGTATTCGCGACGTTAAGCCGCTACAATGCGCTTTTTCGTCCGCGCGGGAAGGTTTTCCACCCGCGCGGGACACTATCTTTTTTCGTTGTTTTTTCTTACACGAAAACCGACTTTAAGCGTTTTTCGTTTTCCAAACGGGGTAACCCGCGGTTACGTCCCAATATTC
>CAZNWP010000142.1:0-1819 GCA_964576995.1 uncultured Christensenella sp.
TTTGCCGCAACCACGGGCGCGGATATTTCCATCAGCGTAACCGTGGGATTGAGGTTTTCTTTTCTTACGATTGTGTACATAGTACCCCCTGTTAGGTTTTTTATTTTTTATTTTTTTAAAACGCGAAAAGAGCAAGAGGGTTTTTCTCGCCCTTTTCGGTTGTTTTACATGTCTTTGCGTCTGTAATCGGGTAAAATCTGCGGAGAGAATTTATCGGGATTTAAGCCCGCGACGTCGAGTTCTTTAGCGAACGCCGCCACGTGATCGAGATTGAGTTTGCCGACTTTAACTTCTTTCGCTCTCTCGGACGCGTATTTTCCTGCGTTTCTGCCGAATACGATAATATCGAGAAGCGAGTTGCCCATAAGTCTGTTTCTGCCGTGAATTCCTCCGACTGCTTCGCCCGCTACGAATAAGTTCTTAACGTCGGATTCGCCGTTGTCGGATATATCTATGCCGCCGTTTTGATAGTGAAGCGTCGGATATACCAATATAGGTTCTTTTCTGATGTCGATGCCGTACTTGCCGAACATTCTCATCATCGCCGGAATACGTTTTTCGATAGTGCCTTCGCCGCCGATTTTCTCTATCATCGGGGTGTCGAGCCATACGCCTACGCCGTCCGTCGTTTTAACGCCTTTGCCGCGCTTGTTACATTCTCTTATTATCGTGGAAGCGGTTACGTCGCGCGTTTCCAAAGAGTAGACGAAAGCGTCGCCGTCGCGGTTTACGAGTTGCGCGCCCAAAGATCTGACTTTCTCCGTAACGAGTGCGCCGAAAATCTGAGTGGGTTCTGCCGCGCCCGTCGGGTGATATTGAAGCGTGTCCGCGTAAAGAAGTTTCGCGCCCGCGCGATACGCGAGAACGAGTCCGTCGGCGGTCGCGCCGTAGTGGTTACTCGTCGGGAAGCCTTGATAGTGAAGTCTGCCCGCGCCACCCGTAGCGATAACTACGGTTTTTGCTTTGGCAACGGTTATCTCTTTGGTTTCCATATTGAGAAGCACCGCGCCCGCCGCTTGTCCTTTATCGTCTTTTATTATTTCTATCGCCGCGGTGAAGTCTACCACGGGGATTTGTCTGTTTAACACTTCGTCGCGAAGCGTTCTCATGATTTCCGCGCCGGAATAATCTTTGCACGCGTGCATTCTCTTTCTCGAAGTGCCGCCACCGTGCGTGGTTATCATGTTTCCGTTTTCGTCCTTATCGAACATAACGCCGAGATCGGATAGCCATTTTATAGCGTCGGGAGCCTCGTTGACGAGTTTATACAAAAGTTCGTGCTTCGCCGCGAAATGTCCGCCGCCGAACGCGTCGAGATAGTGAATTGCGGGACTGTCGTTTTCTTTGTCCGCCGCTTGAATTCCGCCTTCCGCCATCATCGTGTTGGCGTCGCCTATGCGAAGTTTGGTTACCATCATAACGTTCGCACCCGCCGCGTGCGCGGTAATAGCCGCGGAAGAGCCCGCGCCGCCGCCGCCGATAACGAGTACGTCTACGTCGTAATCGGGATGCTCTAAGTCTATTTTATATTGCGTTACTCTCGATTTACCTTGCAAAAGGTCGGCGAGTTCGTGCAATACTTTTTCGCCCTTGTTAGGTCCTACTTTCAACGTTTCGTAAGCGGACTCTATATAGTCGGGGTGATTTTCTTTTAATACCGCGTCTTTTTCTTCCGCGGTCATACGGGGAAAGAGTTCGTTTAATCTTTTCTCTCTGCTTTCCTCTACTTTTTTCATCGAAACTAATTGTTCTTCGGTGTAATTATACATATAAATCATCTCCTCGATTACTTTTCGATAACTCTGTGGTTATAGAGTTC
>CAZNWP010000143.1:0-1773 GCA_964576995.1 uncultured Christensenella sp.
TAGCGGCAAAATCCGCAGACTAAAAAAATTAACGCTTTACCCCTTCCGCCGTGTTCGCGGAAGGGCAAAGGCGAAAAATAAAATTACGACGAGGATAATAAGCAATTGCATTTTATCCGCACGAAATTTTGACGAAACGAGACAATAAAATTACCGCAATAGGGGGTATTTATGAAAAAACTTATTATAGCACTTTCCTTTATTATGACGTTCGCCTTTGCTTGCGCTTGCGGCAAAGAGCCTCAAAAACCCGTAGACGAAACCGTCGTCGAAAGGTTAGACGTTATTACGATGGATCTTTATTCCGATTACCGTTTGCCGGCGCTTGAAAACGCGGCGTACGCTTCGAGCGACGAGACCGTCGTTACCGTCGACAATGGCGGCGAACTCGTAGCCTATAAGGCGGGACAAGTCGAAATCTTCGTCAACGAATCAAAAACGAAAAAATACGACGTAACCGTAGAAGATAAAGGCGTAAGACCGTTGCTTTCTTGCGACGACTTGCAAATTCAGGTTAGAGATAAATACGTGCTTTTACCGCAGCTCTCTTTCTCTTCGAAAACTTATACGGATTTTTCCGTGAGTTTTTCTACGGCTAATTTGGATATTATAGACGTTAATTCCGCAACGGGCGAAATCTCCGCGAAAAAAATCGGAGACGCCGCCGTTACCGCTACCGCGTCTTGGCGCGGTGCGCCGACGGAATTTTTAACGACGGAAATAGCGGTTAAAGTTGTTGCGAACGACGGATATTCTATCGTTCCGAGCCAAACTTCCGTTCAATTGTACACGACGGATAAAATCGACGCGACTACGTTCGTCAATCGGGAGACTATCGTCGTGGAAGTTGCCGATAAAGAAAATAACTTCGTCGCGTTAAATAGTGAAAACTTTGCTTATAGCGCGAGTTCGACGGAATTTTTCGACGTGATCGGAACGGAAAACGGTTGTAAACTCATCGGTAAAAAGGCGGGCGAAGCCGTAATTTCTTTCAGTTATACCGATAAAAACGATTCGTCTAATAACGTTTCTATCGACGTAAACGTGAAAGTCGATTTGGCGGTTAAACGCGATAACGGCGATTACAGAACCGAGACTTATCAAGATAAAATCCTTCCCGCCGACGTTGCCGCTAAAATCTCCGACTTTACCGAGATTTTAGACATCACGGGCGGAAACGAAACGGTTATTTACGCGAACGGTACGTTTAACAAATCCAATTACACGTTCGGAAACAGAACTTTCCGCGTTAGCAACGGTACTTACGCTTACGAGTTCGATTCGGAGATTATAAGCAAAGCGATTACCACCGAAGCGGAATTTTTGAAACTTTTCGATTATTTTAACGTTACTAACGATACGACCAATAAAATCTTGACGATGGACGGATACGTCTTGCTTGAAGCAAATCTCGATTTTTCGGGATACGATCTTACCGATTACTTCGCTTATACCGCCGCTCCCGAATCGAGCGAACGCCGCGGATTCGGTTGGATAAACTATTGTAGCGCGATTGCTTCCGCAAGCCCCGTAAAAGATACCGCTAGAGCGTACAAAAAGGTTTTAGACGAATCGCTCGTCTCGGGAAGATCTCTCACCGAGTTTGGTAAATCCGTTGCGGAAAGTAACGGCTTCATCGGAACGTTCGACGGGCAAGGTTATACGATAAAGGGCTTAACCGTAGCGGGTACGGGTTTATTCCCGACGGTAGGCAAAGAGGGCGTTATTAAAAACGTTGCTTTTGCAGATACGACGTTATCCTATGAATGTTAT
>CAZNWP010000144.1:0-1761 GCA_964576995.1 uncultured Christensenella sp.
CCGCGCAAGCGGAAGCCTGCGATACGGTTTCGGGAATATCTTTCGGACCTTGGCAAACGCCCGCGAGATACACTCCCGCCGTGGGACTTTCCACGGGTTTAAGTTTCGGGTGCGCTTCGGTTAAGAAGTTGTTGGTATCTATACTCGCGGTGAGAAGCGTCGCTATCTTTCTCACGGAAGGTTCGGGTTCTATCGCCGTTGCGAGAACGACGAGATCGGACGGAATAACGATTTGTTCGTTATTTAACAAATCCGAGCCCTGAACCATAAGTTTGCCGTTTTCGTTATATACTTTGCCGACCATACCTTTTATATAATCGACGCCGTATTGTTCCACCGCGCGGCGGTAGAATTCGTCGTAATTTTTACCCGGGGTACGTACGTCGATATAGAACACGTGTACTTCGGTATCGGGATATTTTTCGCGTATCAACATCGCGTGTTTAGCGGTATACATACAGCAAATTTTAGAGCAGTAAGGTTTTCCGCAACCCGACACGTCACGAGAGCCTACGCATTGTATAAAGGTAATAACTTTGGGGTGCGTAAGATCGGACGGGCGCAAAAGAGTTCCGTTCGTGGGACCCGCGGCGTTCATCAAACGCTCTAATTCCAAAGAGGTAATGACGTCTTTATTGTCGGAATAGCCGTATTCGTTAAACGCGTCTACGTTAATGGGACGGAACCCCGTCGCGACGACTATCGCGCCGTATTGACGTTCGATAAATTCATCTTTCATTTCGTAGTTTATCGCGCCCGCACCGCAGAATTTTTGACAAATTCCGCACTTACCCGTTTTAAGTTTAATACACTGTTCGGGATCGATTACGGCGACGTTAGGTATCGCCTGCGCGAAAGGAATGTAAATAGCCGTACGGTTGTTCAAATTCATATTGAACTCGTTAAGCCCTTTCTTAGAGGGGCATTTTTCCATACATACTTTACAGCCCGTGCATTTAGTTTCGTCGACGTATCTCGCTTTTCTCTTTATTTTAACGGAAAAATTTCCGACGAAGCCGCTTACGGCTTCCACTTCGGAATACGAGAGAATATCGATATTTTCGTTTTGCGAGCAGTCGACCATTTTAGGCGTTAAGATACACGCCGAGCAGTCGAGAGTCGGGAAAGTTTTGTCGAGTTGACTCATTCTGCCGCCGATAGTGGCGTTCTTTTCGACTATATCTACGGGATAACCCGCCTCCGCGATATCGAGAGCGGCTTGTATGCCCGCTATGCCTCCGCCGATAACGAGCGCGCGTTTAATAACGGGGCTTTCGCCTTCGGTTAGCGGCGCGTTAAGGCGTACTTTCGCAATTGCGGTACGAACTAAAACGAGCGCTTTTTCCGTCGCCTCGTCTTTGTCTTTGTGAATCCAAGAGCATTGTTCGCGAATGTTCGCCACTTCTACCATATACGGGTTAAGTCCTACGCTTGCGGCGGCTTTTCTGAAAGTCGCTTCGTGCATACGCGGAGAACAAGAACCGATTACTATACCGGTAAGATTATGCTCTTTAATCGCTTTTTTGATGAGTTGTTGTCCGTTTTCAGAACACATATACTGGTAGTTTTCGGCGTAAACGACGTTGGGTTCCGCTTTGATTAACGCGGCGACCTTTTCGACGTCTACCGTAGCCGCGATGTTTGAACCGCACCAGCAGATAAAGACTCCGATCCTTTGCATAAATTATCCTCTTATTTATTGTATTTTCTGTAAGCCGAAACAAGTAATTGTTGCGGAATAAGTTCGTTGACGAGCGGCGG
>CAZNWP010000145.1:0-1688 GCA_964576995.1 uncultured Christensenella sp.
GCTATCTGACGCCGTGCAAAAACGCGTTTTCGGCGGACGGCAAAGACGGACTTTCCGACTCGCTTCTCGCTTCCTACGCCGAAAAAGGGGTAAACGGCGTTTGGGTTCACGGAACGTTGAGGAATTTAGCGTATTTTCCGTTTAATCCTAAACTTTGCGAAGGGTACGAAAATAACCGCGTAAGGTTGAAAACCATGATAAAGAGAGCGGCGAAATACGGAATTAAAGTATATTTATACTTAAACGAGCCGAGGACTTTGCCGCTTGCGGAATTTATCGGGAAAGAAAACCTTAAAGGTACGGAGAAAAACGGCGAGGCGTGTCTTTGCGTTTCGACGAAAGAAGTGCAGGATTATTTGTATAACGCGGTGCTTAGTCTTGCAGTTTTCCTTGAAAATCTCGGCGGGATATTTAATATCACGATGAGCGAAAATCTTACGCATTGCAAGTCGCACGTGTGGACTAAATGTCCGCGTTGCAAAGATGTTCCCGCCGCGGAACTCTGCGCGCGCGTTATCAATATTATGGCAAAAGCCTTGCGCGATAGCGGCACGGGCGCGGAAATGATCGCCAATCTCTGGGGTTGGTCCCCGCATTTAGAAATGTCCGAAGAAGAAGCATTGCATGGTATTAGCCTTTTAGATAAAGACGTGTCCGTATTAGAGACGAGCGAATATTGGCTCGCGCTTAATAAAGGCGGAATAAAAAGCAATCTCATAGATTATTCTCTTTCCAACATCGGTCCGAGCGAACTTACGGAGAAAAAACTCGCGTACGCGCAAAAACTCGGGCATAAGGTTTACGCGAAAGTTCAAGTGAATAACAGTTGGGAGTGCGCCGCCGTTCCGTATTTGCCTGTTTTCGATCTCGTGGCGGAACACCTCGGCAAGTTACGGCGTATCGGTGTTAAAAACCTCTTGCTCTCTTGGACACTCGGCGGTTATCCTTCTAAAAACTTAGATCTCGTCGCTGATTTTTTCGCCAATAAAGAGTTTAGTTTAGATAAGTTTTATTCGGAAAATTTCAAAAACCCCGAACTCGTTAAAAGGGCGGTGGGCGTGTTTTGCCGAAGTTTTTCGGAATTTCCTTTTTCCGTGTCAGTCGTTTATAATTCGCCGCATACGCTCGGCCCTGCCAATTTGTGGTCGCTCGGAGCGGACGAGAAAAAATCGACGATGACTTGCTTCTCTTTCGACGACTACAGAGAGTATATTAGTCCTTACACTTACGCCGTGTATATGCGGCAAATGCGGAAAACGTTAGACGGGTTTAATAAAGCCGTTAAAATTTTGCAAGAAGATCCACGCCCGGACACGGCGGAGATTACGCGATATATAAAGACGGCGTACGTTACGTATAAGTCGGATTATTTGCATACGCGGTTTGCCCGCTATAAAGGCAATGCAAAACGTAATAAAAAGATTTTAATAAACTGTCTCGTCGGAATAAAACGTCTCGCGCAAGATCTTATCGAACTTACGGCACAAGATTCGCGCGTGGGGTTCGAAACGGCTAACTGCTACTTTTTTACCGAACGCAATTTGCTGGAAAAAATCGTCAATACGGATAGGCTTATACGCGCGTTATCCGACGGCTCGGAAGAATAACTTTATAATTCTCACCTAAAAAAAGGGTTTTTAAAGACGAACGAAATGACGGTTTATATCACGATATTTAATAAATCGTCT
>CAZNWP010000146.1:0-1684 GCA_964576995.1 uncultured Christensenella sp.
GCGAAGATGATTCTACACACTTTGCCAAAACGAAAAAAAGATTAAAATCAGGGAGAAAAATAAAATATCATATTTAGTATGTCATATGGAGAAATACCATAAATAAGACGTTGCGCCTATCGAAAAAGAAAACGAGCGCGATGAAAGTTATAACGCCGACAATCCGCAAATAGATAGAGAACGAACGAAAGACAATTATCATATGAATTTTAGCGGTTTTACTTACACGGAGTTTATCAATAAACGATTAAACGAATTGAGTTTACGTCCACGCAAGGATGCCGTTGTTATGAACTCTTTTGTCGTAGGTTCGGATAAAGAATTTTTCGATAAATTGTTCAAAGTGCAACGATATGCGTTTTTTGATGATTGTGCGAAGTTTTTTGCGGAGCGCTACGGAGAAGAAAATATCATCTCGGCAGTAGTTCATTTGGACGAAACCACGCCGCATATGCACCTAAATCTTATACCTATCACGCCCGACGGAAGACTTTGCAGTAAAGATTTATTCGATAAAACGAAACTAAGGCAATTACAAACAAACTTTTACGAAATCGTCGGAAAGAAATACGGGTTAGAACGCGACAAAGAAGGCAGTCAGGCAAAACACTTATCTACGGCGGAATATAAAGCGAAAAAGATAATCAAACAAGCGGAAGAAATTAAAAAGGAAAATCAAGTGTATGCGGATGCACTCACGGAAGCGAAAAACGGAGAAGTTCCCCGTCGGCGCGGAAAGTTGCAAGAGCAAGTGATTGCGTTAACCGCGGAGAATAAAGATTTAACGAAACGGTTGGATAAGGCTATGGGCGAAACGCTCGAATACGCAAAGAAAGCGGAAAGCGCACAGAAAGAAAAAGATACGGACGAAAAATATATTCGCGTGGGAAAATACGTTGCGAGAAACGCGCCGAACTTATGTAGAAATATATTGCACGGAGCGACCGCCGCTAATCTACTCTTTTCCGCGTTTGAAGATTTTTGTTCGCCGAGCGTAACGCGTGGGCTACCGTTACTGCAAAAAATCGAGCGAGAAATGCAAGAGCAAAAAGAAGAATACGAGCGGAATAACGCTAAAAACAACAATTACAAATATTAAATAAAATAATCGTCGGCAATAGATAAGAGTGGAGAATTACACCGAAAACGATAATGAAATATAGAATAAGACCGACGGAAAAGAAAAACCGCATTCATGCGGAAGCCGAAGAAAATAAGAAATAAGGAGCTTAAAAAATGAAAACGAAATTAAACGAATAGTAACTACGGAGGGAAAATTACGAGTAAACGAAAAAACAACACCGGAATACCTGACTTTACGATAGATTCTATTGCGAGAGCAATGCTACCTGCTATCGTTGACTTTTTTCGCGACGAAAAGAATCTAAAAGATTTTGAACAATGGAAAAAAGACAAACAAATTTTACAACTGAATATAAAACAAAATAAAGAATCTCATTGAATACATAGAGATAACCGCCAATTTAGATAAAAGAAAAATAGTAAAATGTAAAAAGATGTGCCGGACGGGTTTTAGTCGTTTTTGCACCCGAAATAAAAAACGGTTAAAAATAATTGCGCCGTTCCCCATAGCGGGAACGGCAAAACATATACGGAGGTAAATTTATTGAAATATAAACAATGGTTAAACGAGTGGCTTACGTTATACGTCAAGCCCACTACA
>CAZNWP010000147.1:0-1681 GCA_964576995.1 uncultured Christensenella sp.
TTTATGCACAAACTCGTGTATTATCCGTCGCAGTATAACGGAACGTATTCTTGCGTCGGTTGCGGCAGATGCGTTAATAAATGCCCGCAACACCTTAACATATTAAAAGTAATCAAAAAAATAGGGGGCGAGAAAAATGACTAACGAAAACCTCATTCCGAAAATCGGCGTAATAACCGATATAAGACGCGACACACCCGACGTAAAGACGTTCAGAGTCGTGGGAACGGACGGCAAGAAATTATTCGAACACCTCCCCGGTCAATGCGCGATGGTGTCAATCCCCGGCGTCGGCGAAAGTATGTTCTCCATAACATCGTCTCCGACGAATAAAGAATTTATGGAATTTTCCATAAAGAAATGCGGTTGCGTTACCGAAGTAATACACGCGTTAGAGGTAGGACAACAAATAACCGTTCGCGGACCTTACGGTAAAAACTTTCCCGTGGAAGGCGATTTTAAGGGCAAAGACTTGCTCTTTATCGCGGGCGGCATCGGACTCGCTCCGCTCCGCAGCGTAATAAATTACGTTCGTCATTACAGGAAAAATTACGGCAAAGTCGTAGTAGTTTACGGCTCGCGCAGTAAAGACGATCTCGTCGATATAGAAGAGATTAAGCAAGAGTGGATGAACGAACCCGACTTCGACGTATATCTTACGATAGACAGACCGCAAGAGGGGTGGGACGGACACGTCGGTTTCGTACCCGCGTACGTAAAAGAATTGGGGCTCGATCCGTCGATGACCGCGGTCCTTTGCGGCCCGCCCATAATGATAAAGTTCACGCTTCAAGGACTTTTGGAGTTGGGCTTTGAAAAAGAAAGGGTATATACGACGTTAGAACTCCGTATGAAATGCGGAATAGGCAAATGCGGAAGATGCAACGTGGGCGACAAGTTCGTATGTAAAGACGGTCCCGTTTTCAGAATGGACGAACTCGACGAACTTCCCCCCGAATATTAAGCCATAAGGAGACGATAATAATGGAAAAATTTGTAAACGTTTATTTTTTCGGTAAAAAATACAGCGTACCCGAAAGCCTTACCATAATGAAGGCTATGGAATACGCGGGTTATCAATTAGTGCGCGGTTGCGGTTGCCGTAACGGTTTTTGTGGTGCGTGCGCTACGATATACCGTATTCACGGCGAGCAAGAATTGAAAACGTGTCTTGCTTGTCAACAACAAGTTCAAGATGGAATGTACGTCGCGACGCTTCCGTTCTTCCCGCTCGTAAAGCAGGTTTACGATATAGAAAAGGTTAAACCCACCGAACAGATTATGATGCAACTTTACCCCGAAATTTATTCGTGCATAGGTTGCAACGCTTGTACTAAATCTTGTACGCAAGGCTTAAACGTTATGCAGTATATAGCGTACGCTCAACGCGGCGAATATAAAAAGTGCGCCGACGAGAGTTTCGACTGCGTAATGTGCGGAGTATGTTCTTCGCGTTGCCCCGCGGGCATATCGCATCCGCAAGTAGCGGTTCTCGCCAGACGTTTGTACGGCAAGTATATCGCGCCCGCTTGCGAGCACTTAAACAAGCGCGTCGAAGAAATCAATCGAGGCGATTGCAAAGAACTCTTAGAGAGCGTTATGAATAAGCCCGTTGAAGAACTTAAAGAACTCTATAACCACAGAGTTATCGAAAAGTAATCGAGGAGATGATTTATATGTA
>CAZNWP010000148.1:0-1617 GCA_964576995.1 uncultured Christensenella sp.
TTATTTTTTTAGTAAGTTGTATTAATTCTAACAACGAGACTTACAAAGAAACATTGGCTATAATCGGTATTTTTACTTTTTACGTGGAAATTATTATATTCATCGTTTTTATAGCGTCGTTATTATTATCGTGTAAAGTTTACAATTATAACGGTTATGAAATAATCGTGTATGCGGGTTGGTTTCATAATTATATAAAAGTAAACGGAAGTATAGCGGACGAGTATAATACTATTAGTTCGTGGACGGCGATAATTTTGTCGTGTGCGCTTGACGACGATACGGAATTAAAGGCTACTATATCGTTGTCGAATAGGATAGCGTTAAAAATCAATAATAAACTGTATAAAGAAACAAAATAAAACGATAAATTAATTTTTACGGCGCGGCGATATAAAATCGCCGCGCCGTAAGTATAAAAACTCGGCGTTCTGCCGAGTTTCGGTAATCTATTTGCTTTAAGAAAATCTATAAGCCGAGTTCTGTCGTGTACGGTCATTTATCTACGAATAGCGTTACCGCTAAACTCCAGCGATGTTTTAGTAAACCGTTTTGGCGAAACTCCCTAATAAAACGGTTTGTCAATCTTGCGTCGGGTGGGGTTTACATTGCCTCTCGCGTTACCGCGAAAGCGGTGAGCCCTTACCTCGCCTTTTCAACCTTACCGTGCGGCAAGCCGCAAGGCGGTATTTTCTGTTGCACTTTCCTTAAAGTCGCCTCCACCGGGATTTCTCCGGCACCCTGTTTCTGAAACGCTCGGACTTTCCTCATTGACGGTTTTTCTCCGTCCCCGCGACCGTATAACTTTCTTAAAGCACGTATAGTATAAACTTTTTTAGAAGGTTTGTCAAGAATACCGTTAAAATAATAAAAAAATCGGTCGAATTCCTAAGGAAAACAACCGATTTTTTTCAGGATTACTTTGTAAGTGATTACAAATCGTCCGCGTCTTGAACGGGTTTTTCGTATGCGTCGTATAATTCAACGCCCGTGTAAGAGCCCAAGACGTCAAAACCGCTCTGCATTTTTGCCGATTTACGGCGCGTTACTTGCAGTTTTTTACGCCTTTGCATGCTTTACTTCCGCAAGACTTGGTTTTCTTTTTATCTCTCATATTTCCTCCCGTATCGTCGCGCTTTCGCTTGACAATATTATTATGTTCTCTTTTTCGCGGAATATACGAAATAACAACTGTAAAAAAACGGTAATTATTCGGCTTGAGCGGGGAGTGTTTTCCGATCGTGCAAGCCGAAAATTTTTCAATTAGGTTATAAGGTGAGTTTTAACGGATTAAACCGAGAAAAAACGGCTTCTTCTAACGGTTGCGAGGGGAAAAAGAGAAAAAGAATAAAAAAATTTTAAAAAAAGCGATAAAACCGTTTAATAACGTTTGCAATTAAATTAAAAATGTGATATTATTTTACCGTTACGAAAAGAACACGATAACTCGTGGGGGTATGGCTCAGTTGGTAGAGCGCCGCGTTCGCAACGCGGAGGCCAGGGGTTCGAATCCCCTTACCTCCACCACAAGGAACCGCGGTCGAACACGTGGTTCTTTTTCTTTTGCATTAAAGGTGTTTCAGGGATTATTGTTAAAACAAAGAAAGCGGAAAGGAA
>CAZNWP010000149.1:0-1607 GCA_964576995.1 uncultured Christensenella sp.
AAATGAAACTGTGCAAAGAAGTAATTCACCGCATAGAGAAAAACGCGTAAAGAAGCGGGGTGTAGGTAAGAAAAATGATTAAAGGTTCAAAAGCGGTATACATAATAGGATCGGCAATAATAGGTTTATTGTCCGTTCTCGTCGTGTACTTTTCGTTAATCGGTACGGGCGCGGTCAATATCGTGTCGAAAAAACTCGTCGTAACGTCCTCGTCGACGGCGAAAGAGTACGACGGAACGCCTCTCGTCAGTTCCGCGTATTCGATAACCGAGGGCGAATTATCCGAAGGTCATACCTTGACCGTGGAAACGACGGGTTCTCAGACAGAAGTCGGAGCGAGTGACAATTTTTTCACCGCAACGATTATAGACGAAAACGGATTCGACTGCACGAGCGATTACGATATGGAACGTGTTTACGGCGTTTTGACGGTTAATAAACGATCTATCGTCGTATCCGTCGGCAACGTCGAAAAAACTTATAACGCCAAAGAGCAGACGGTAACCGACGAAGATTTTTCTACACTGATCGCTTCCGCAAAGTTCGCGCAAACGGGCGAGTTGCTTACCGATAACGGCTATACCGTCGCAATCGCCTTAGAAACGCCTGCCGTCGGCACGAACGCGGGTACGTACGCGAATAAATTTTCTTGGACGATAAAGAATGAGAGCGGCGTTGCCTATACCGACGAAAACAGTACGATTACGGTAAGCGGCGGCAATCTCGTGATAAATAAAAAAACGATAGAAATTCAAGCGAAAAACGCAACCGTTTCTTACGATTCGAAGCCGATAACGTTAAACCCTGCGTGGGAATTCGTTCCCACAACCGAAACAGAGGGCGGATTTAACTACGAAGCGTTTTTCGAAGAAGTCGGACATTCGTTAAAAGTGTCTGCAGAGGGCAACGTTATCGCGGGGCCCGGCGTGTCCGATATAACTATTTCCGATCCGTCCGTCGCAGATAAAGACGGAAACAACATTACGAATAACTACGATATAAAAGTAAACGCGAGCGGTAAACTCGTTATGAATTACGAAAATAACGTGTCTCCGCTCGATTTAAGAGCAACCGCTTTAAAGATTTATTCCGACGAGGGCGGAACGTTTTATTTGAAAGAACAGTCTTGGGACGTGTATAAAGGCACGGGCGCGGATTGGGTTCGCAAAACCGACGCGTACGAGACGTTCGAATATAGCGGAAAACGCTATTCCGCCGATTATCTTTTATCGACGCGCTTAGACGCTTCGAAACTCCGTCAGGCGGAAATAGAACTTGTTATCTCGCCGTTTTGTCTTTCTTATTATTTAAGCACGCAAAATACCGCGGAATACGGCGTGCAAACCGACGACAGACGTTATTCGTCGAACGAAAAGTCTTATTCTTTTTCTTATATACCGTACGATTTTTTAAAGGAAGGAAAGTTGATAGGCGGGTATAAGGACGATTTGAAAACTTACGAAGAAGCGTACCGAGAGTTCGTTCATAAAAATTATCTGACGTTGCCCGAAAGCGCGGAAACGAAAAGCGTGCTCGAAAGCGTTATTTCGGCAAATAATTTTGAGAAGGGCAAGAACTCCGTCGACAACATAAAAAAGGTCGTGCAA
>CAZNWP010000150.1:0-1582 GCA_964576995.1 uncultured Christensenella sp.
GTGTATGAAACCAAATTACGTTGCAAAAAAGAGTATTTTACCTGCGTTTTCTTTTTTAAGAATTATTTTATTTTTTCTTATAGTACCGCTTATAATGATAATATACGATATTATTAAACTAAAAAAAGACGTTATAGAATTTTACGACGATAAAATAATAAGCAAAAGCGGAGTATTTTCTAAAAACGAAACGACGACGGTTTTTATGGGCGTTTACGCTGTAAACATAAAACAATCTTTTTGGGGATTAATGTTTAATTACGGAGAAGTAAAGGTTGACGCCGTGGGTAAGTGGAATATAAATACTACGGGTATAAAAAATCCGAAAGGTTTAAAAGAATATCTCGAAAAATATACCGAAAAAGCAACTTCGAACACTATGAAAATAGTAAACTGTTAAAAATATTTACGCAAAAACGAGCGTCGGTGAAAAATTATTACCGACGCTCTAAAAATATTTATAATAAAAAAAGTTAGAGCAGTTATCGTTCTAACTTTTAGTATATTTATTAAATTACTCACTTACAAAATTTTATATAACCGTTTCCGTACTTTACACATTTATTAACGCGAGAGAGCGTCGCGGAAGATATATCCGTCGAAGCAATGATTTTTTCGTACGTTTCGCCCTTTAATAAAAGTTCCGCCGCCTTAATTCTCGCCGTCATAGAGTCGAGTTCTTTATAAGTGCAAAGATCGTTGAAAAACGTCTCGCAATCTTCTTGCGTTTTAAGTTTTAATATAGTTTCGAATAAATGCGAATAATCGCCTTTTAAGTTTTCCGACATATCATTCTCCTTCTTTATCTTTTACGTTATGCAAAAACGCTTTTAATTTTTCCGATTTCGGGTTATCGAATATTTCTTCTGGTGAACCTTCTTCGCAAATAACGCCGTCCGACATAAACACGACTTTATCCGAAACGTTTTTGGCAAAGCCCATTTCGTGCGTTACGATAATCATCGTGCGGTTTTCGTCTTTTAGCGATTTAATAACCTTTAATACTTCGCCCGTAAGTTCGGGATCTAACGCGGAAGTTGGTTCGTCAAAGCATAATACGCGCGGTTTTAGCGCGAGCGCGCGAGCGATAGCCACCCTTTGACATTGTCCGCCCGACAGTTCGCAAGGGTAAGAGTCGCGCTTTTCCGCAAGTCCTATTTTAACGAGCAATTCTTCCGCCGTCGCTTTGATTTTTTCTTTCTCCGTCTTTAAGTATTCGTCGCGAACGAATTTGTTTTTTTTCGTCTTTTTAAACTCTTTGAATTTTTCTTTTAACAAAAGAGACGGCGCAAGCGTTATATTTTTAAACACCGTATATTGCGGAAAAAGGTTAAACGACTGAAAAACCAAGCCGAAGTTAAGGCGTTTTTCGCGCAAAGAAGCGTAACTTTCTTTTATTTTCAAAGAACGGTCCAAAAGCGTTTCGCCGTTTAAGAGCATAACGCCGTCGTCGGGAGTTTCGAGAAAGTTTACGCACCTTAACAGCGTAGTTTTTCCCGAACCCGAAGAACCGATTACGGTAACGACTTGACCTTTTTCTATATCGAGATTTATGCCTTTCAAGACTTCCGTCTCGCCGAAT
>CAZNWP010000151.1:0-1558 GCA_964576995.1 uncultured Christensenella sp.
GATATAACCGTAATCGGAAATTATATAGATCGCGCGCTATCGGCAAAAACCGACAACCGTCCTGAATTTCAAAGAATGATAAAAGACAGTTATCGCAAGATATTTGACGTCGTTCTCGTGTGGAAAGTCGATCGATTTGCTCGCAACCGTTACGATTCCGCTCACTATAAAAACATTTTGAAAAAGAACGGCGTAAAAGTTGTTTCGGCAAAAGAACATATCGGCGAAGGCTCGGAGGGTATTATTCTTGAGGCTATGCTTGAGGGCTATGCAGAATACTACTCTGTCGAACTTGCCGAAAAAATTAATCGCGGACTTACGGAAAACGCATTGAAAGGTAAATTAAACGGCGGCAGTATCCCTATGGGGTATTGCCTTACGAAGGAGAAAAGTTTAGAAGTAGACGAAGAAACCGCGCCGTTTGTATTAGAAGCGTTTACCCGTTATGCCGACGGTGAAAAAATGACGGATATAGTAAAAGATTTTAATCGCCGCGGAATTAAATCAAAATACGGCAACGGAATGAGTTTGAATATCATTCATCATATGCTAAAAAACAGAAAATATCTCGGAGAATACCGTTTTAGGGATATTATTCATAAAAATTCTTTTCCCGCGATTATTTCGAAAGAACTGTTTAATCGCGTTCAAGAAAAAATGGAAAAGAACAAGAAATCGCCCGCAAGACATAAGGCTGAAGACGACTATATTTTAACTCCGAAATTACGATGCGGAAAATGCGGTTCGATTATGTTCGGTGAAAGCGGAACGAGCAAGACGGGAACGATTCATCGTTATTATAAATGCGCAAGTGCAAAACGTAAGCGCGGTTGCGATAAAAAATCCGTTAAAAAAAGTTGGATTGAGGATTTAGTCGTTAATTATACTTTAGAAAAAATAATGGATGACGAACTAGTTGATTATCTTGCCGACAGAATCTTATATTTGCTTTCGCAAGAAAACACGAAAATCCCGCAACTAAAAGAAAAATTAAAAGAAATAAACGGCTACATAGAAAATTTACTTAATGCAATACAACAAGGCTTGTTTAATGAATCCGCCAAGAAAAGGCTTGACGAATTGGAAGCGGAAAAATCTGAGATAGAAGCGGCGATATATACGGAACAACTCGAACGTCCTGAAATCACGAAAGACCATATCGTGTACTTTATTACAAAGTTCCGCGAAATAAACGTCAACGATTTAGAGAGTCGTAAGCGTTTGATTGACAGTTTTGTGAACGTGGTGTACCTATACGACGATAAATTGATTATAACTTTTAACTATAAAGACGGCACGAAAGAAATATCTTTTGACGAAATCGAAAAAGAAACGTGTTCGGATAATGGCGGAGCTACTCCACCACACAGGAATAAAACGAACCAGACCGATAAGGTTTCGTTCGTTTTATTTTTTACAAGAGATTATTTCGGTTTGATTGTGAAATTGAAATAGTCTAAATTCAATGATAAAAGGCGATAGAATATGAATTCTATCGCCTGGTTGTCTAATTTTTTAATCTGCCCATTATGATATGATAGGTTCGTTTAAGAAAATC
>CAZNWP010000152.1:0-1548 GCA_964576995.1 uncultured Christensenella sp.
TTTACGCGGCGTTGTTTAACGCTTGCAATCTGCGATAATCCGCGAAATTTCGCGGATTATCGCAGATTGCAAGCGTTAAACAACGCCGCGTAAATTTTGCCGCGCGCTTCGACGTAACGCGTTATTTCGTCGTTTTCCGTTTCCGCTTTTTTCTGCGTTGCGCAAACGGAAGCGTTGACGTTCTCTTTTCGATTTCTTATAACGGTAAACGTCCGCTTGTTTTCTTTCTTTTTGAAAAACAGTTTTTCCATAATTTTTTCTATCATAATAATCCTTCCTCGGCGTTGTTTACGCCTATATTATATCAGTCTTTTATGACAAACGTATGTCATATTAAAAATTTTTTTCAAAAAAAGTTGACAAACTTTTTCCTTTATATTACAATATGGATAAAGGAGAACGAATATTTATGAAAAACGAAACGACTTTAAGTATTTTATTCGATTTATTGTCGAAAAAGCGCGTAAAAGCGAGTTACCTCGCGGAAAAGTACGAAGTCAGCGAGAGAAGCGTATATAGGTATATCGATGCGCTCGACGCGGCGGGAGTTCCGATATACACGACGCGCGGAAGAGACGGCGGCATCGCGATCGTTGACGCGTACAGACTTCCGTCCACGTTTATGACGGTGAAAGAATTTGAAAAGACGATAGACGCGTTGACGGCGATAGAGAGCGGAATGCCCGATAAAGACTTAGAAAGCGCGATAAATAAACTTAAAGCGGCGGTAAAAACCGAATACGCGGGATTCGACGTAAAAAGCGGCAACCTGATTATTGACGCGGGACCTTGGGGCGACGCGATAGGTTATAAAAACAAACTGAAAACGCTTCAAAAATGCATAGAAGAAAATCGAAAACTGTTTATCCGTTACCACGACAGAAACGGAGCAATCTCTGAAAGAACGATAGAACCGCACGTCATAGTGTTTAAGCAAGGGCTGTGGTACACTTTCGCATACTGTGAACTGCGGAAGGAATTTAGATTTTTCAAAACGGGAAGAATAGAGATGGCGGAACCGCTTAAAGAAAAATTCATAAGGCGAGATCTCGACAAAATGCAATTGCCGCTCGACTTTTGGCATAATTCCGTCAAAGCGGAAACGGTCGAAATGAAAATAGACGCGTCAGTCGTATCCGACGTCGAAGAATGGCTCGGCATAGAGAACGTCGAACGGCGCGGCGACGCGTTTTTCGCGCGTGCAGATCTCCCGTTCGACGACGGACTAGTATCTAAAATAATGAGTTTCGGCAAAGGCATTAAAGTCTTGTCGCCCGAATCTTTGAAAGAAAAAATAAAGCAGAACGCCAACGAACTGCTTAAAATTTACAAATAAATTCTATCCGTCTTTGCAAACGGAGTAACGCCTTTAAGTAATAATTAAAAAACGATAGTGAAAAAACGTCGTTTATAACGGTATTTTTACCCTTTTTTATACGATTAATCGGCAAAATCGCCGTTATATCCGTCAGTTCGCTTGACTAAATTTTCATTATGGTTTACAATAAAACGGAACAAGCCGTTAAGCCATAACGGCAAAATCATTTT
>CAZNWP010000153.1:0-1504 GCA_964576995.1 uncultured Christensenella sp.
GCGCGGGAGCGTATAACGGTTTTGCTTCGAAGAAAGTTTACGTTGATATAGAAATAACGAAAGTAAAAGGCGCGGGCACGATTAAAATCTTGCAAATCAACAATCAATTGATAAAGCGTTTGTCCAACGACGTAACGAGCCCAGAGTTTTATACGGAACAGTTAGAGGGTGGAGCGTTTGCAATCGGCTCTACGTATGTATTAAAACCCGCGTACGCGGCGGACGTACTCGATATGGGTATAATTACGGGTTTAACGGTAAGACTTCCCAATAAACGCTACGCGGTGGCGAGCGACGGAACGATTCTCAACGGCGTACCGTTTGATAAAGAGTATACGATAACGCTTGACTCGTACGGAATATACTCGGTAAGTTATACTTCGGTAGCGAGTATGTTCTCCGGACAGCGCGGACTGACGTACACCGTATCGGTGTTCGACGAAGTTGCGCCCACCATCGCGATAAACGGCAAAAATACGGAAGAGAGCGCGAAACTCAATTCGACCGTAACGCTGCCGAGCGTAACCGTGACGGATAACTTAACCGCAACCGAAGAAATAATCGTGAGAACGTTCGTAATATCGCCCGACGATATTATAACGGAAATCACGGAAGACACAATATTAAACGAAAATTGTATGGGCGGCAACGTCTTGTCGGCAACGGAAATAAAGGTTACCATGAAAGGCGTTTACAGAATACTGTTCAGAGCGGAAGACACCGCGGGCAACGTGGTGGCGACGGAATACAGAATAATCGTGAAATAAGGAGGGCAAAGCAATGAAAAAAATATTAAAAAATTTTTTAGTTATAACGCTTGCGTTTGCGACGTGTTTAACTTCGATTGCTTGCGACGGGTGCGGAGAAAAAGAAGTCGAGACGACGGGACAAAAAATCGTATCTGGCGGAAAAACGGACTATAAAATAGTCGTGCCGTCGGGTTTGGAACTCGCCGATAACGAGACGTTCGCTGCGACGGAACTAAGAGAACTCTTTTACGAGTCTACGGGCATCACCTTGGAGATTATAGAAGATAGCGCGGAACTTAAACACGACGACGAAAACAAGTATTTTTCGATCGGCGGAACGACGCTTTTTAAGACTTCCGGCGTAGTGAAAGACGAGAGCCTTGGAATGAACGGTTTCCAAATCGTAACTAAGGGTAAAACGATATATTTTATAGGTAAAACGACTAACGCGACTATTACGTCGGTATACGAGTTTTGTGAGCGGGAATTAAACTTCGACCAGTTTACCTTGGAAATATTCCAAATAGACAAGCACGACGATCTCGACTTGCCGAATTACGACTTGAAAATGCAACCCGATATAGCTTTTCAAGAAGCGGAATTGCGCGAGGTGCAATCTAACAGACAATTCCGTCAAAGATTGCGCCTTAACACGAAAGAAGAAATATATCTTTGGACGGAACATAAAGCCACGTGGATACACAACTCGTTTTCGTGGTTTCCCGAAAGCATATACGGCACGGACGGAACGACAC